>JAOAPG010000154.1 GCA_025462785.1 Acidobacteriaceae bacterium | reverse complement strand
TCCTATTTACCGACCGAGTGGGGCGCCTCGTCAAACATGCGAAACGGCGCAAAGATTATTTGTTTGCGGTTTTATTCTTAGACCTCGATGGTTTCAAGATGATCAACGACAGTCTGGGCCATCTGGTCGGGGATCAACTGTTAGTTGGAGTGGCGAGTCGATTAGAGAAGTGCTTGCGAGCCAAAGACACAGTGGCCCGTCTGGGAGAAGGTTTCATAGTGGCGCGCATGGGAGGCGACGAATTCACTGTTCTACTGGATGATCTTAAGCGTCCGGACGATGCCAAGCAGGCGGCGGACCGGTTAATGAAGGCAGTGACGTCGCCTTTTATGTTGGGTGGCAGGGAAGTATTCACTTCTTTAAGCATCGGGATTGCTCTAAGCAACCCCAGCTACGAGCAAGCAGAAGACATCCTTCGTGATGCGGAAACGGCGATGTACCGGGCAAAGTCTATGGGCAAGGCGCGTTATGAAATATTCGATGCAGACATGCGGGCGAGCGTCGTGGCTCGTCTGCAATTGGAGATGGATCTGCGCCGTGCGCTCGAACACGGGGAATTTCATAATGTTTACCAACCGATCGTCTCCCTTGCTGCGGGACAGATCGTTGGCTTTGAGGCTTTGTTACGTTGGCAGCATCCAACGCGGGGACACCTTGGGCCAGAAGAATTTATCAGGGTTGCGGAAGAAACCGGACTTATTCGCGATTTGGGTTGGTGGAATTTGCGCGAGGCGTGCCGGCAGATGAGCGAATGGAGGGCAGACTATAACGCCTATTCCCAGCTAACCATGAGTGTAAATCTCTCTCCCAAACAGTTTATGCAAGCGAACCTGGTAGAGGATATTGGAAGTTTACTGCGTGAACTCGACCTGCCGCCGCAAGCCTTGAAGCTGGAACTCACAGAAAGTACTGTCATGGGCGATCCATCCGCAGCTGTTGAGATGCTGCAGCAAATTAAGTCGCTCGGCATCAGCTTGGCCATCGATGATTTTGGTACCGGGTATTCCTCTCTAAGTTACTTGCACCGTTTTCCGCTTGACACGTTGAAAATTGACCGTTCCTTCATCAGCAGCATCGGCAACGGGGAAGACATGGAAATTGCGCGGACAATTTTTCCCATGGCATCGAGTCTTCATTTGGACGTAGTTGCGGAGGGCGTAGAAACGATTGAACAACTCGTGTGGCTGAAGAAACTGAAGTGCAAGTATGGACAGGGGTACTATTTTTCTAAGCCATTATCAGCCAAGGAAGCGGGCTCACTGTTATCAGAGCAGCCGACGTGGTAAGTGGGCGATTTCATGTCGGTAATCTGGGCGAGGACAAGTGCCTATATAGGTAGCACATGAAATTAGCCTGGCAGAACATCTTTCATGACCGAGCCCGTTTTTTGGCAACTGTGCTCGGCGTGTCTTTTGCAGTCTTTCTAATGGTATTCCAAGGCAGTCTCCTCGTCGGATTTCTGCGGGCCGCTTCCAGGTTTATAGATGCAAGCGACTTCGATATTTGGATAACCGCTAGAGGAGTGCAGGCTTTCGAATTCGGAGCAACCTTGGAAGCCCGAGCACGGGAAATGGCTGCTGGCGTACCAGGTGTGGTAGAAACGGGCCGAGCGTGTATGGCATTTGCCGTCTACCGAAAGCCGAATGGAAAACAACAGGTGGTGGCGCTTGTTGGTGCGGATTCTAATCTAGGAAAGCACTTTCCCGTTCCCCAGCTAGCTGAAACAACCGAAAGTAGGTTGTTGGATTCGATTCTCTACGATGCAAGTGACCGCGATCTGATCGAGGTGGCGTCGCTACCGGCAGCAGTCGAGATAAATCGGCACCGTGCCAACATCGAACACGAGATCAAAGGCTTTGGAGGATTCCTTGGTGTCCCTTCTCTTTTCACATCCTATCGGAATGCGGCTCGCTACCTGGGTTTCGGTCCGGAAGATGGCATGTACATCCTCTTACGAGTCGGCAAGGAATACTCAGTTTCGGATGTCCAACAGAACCTCAGGCAACGTCTGCCTGAGGTCGATGTTCTCACCCGCGAAGAGTTCGCTCACAAGTCCCGCATGTATTGGGTGATCAAGACCGGTGCTGGGAGCGCGATTCTGACCGCGGCGGTTTTGGGATTTCTGATAGGCCTCGTAGTGGTGTCCCAAACTATCTACGCGAACACCATAGAGAACATAGAAGAATATGCGACCTTGAAGGCTCTTGGAGCTTCCCGGTTTTTTGTGGCTCGCATCGTGCTTATCCAGTCTCTAATTTGCGCCGCGGCAGGGAGCATTCTCGGACTGCTCGCGGTGGTTCCGGCCATGAATTACGCAAGATCTCTGATTCCGTGGATTCATACTCCGTGGTGGCTACCTGTGATGATGGTTGTATTGAGCTTGCTGATGTGCTCATTGGCCTCGGTCGCTTCTGTTCGAAGCGCACTTACAGTTGACCCAGGACGGGTGTTCCGTGCCTGACCAGTTCTTAGCCGTTGAGGATGCCCGCATCTCGTTCGGCAAGGGGAGCGCCCGAGTTCGCGCGCTACGAGGTGTTTCAGTAACGTTCGAGCGCGGTACGCTTTCGTTGGTCATGGGCCCATCTGGGAGTGGAAAGACCACATTATTGTCTCTCCTCGGCTGCTTACTATCACCCGACGAGGGCATAGTCTTTGTCGACGGCGTCGCCGTGAATGAACTGAGCGTGAGTGAGAAGACAGTGCTCCGTCGACAAAAGATAAGCTTCGTGTTCCAAGCCTTTCGACTCTTACACTCGCTTTCCGCAATCGACAATGTTGCACTGGGTCTTGAAATTCGTGAAGGTAAGCGAGCTGACAATATGGTAAGGGCACGAGAACTACTCCTTCAATTTGGGCTGAGGGGTAAGCTAAATCACGATCCCAACGAACTTAGTCCTGGAGAAAAACAGCGCGTTGCCATCGCACGCGCACTGGCGGGAGACCCTCCGATTCTTCTCGCAGATGAGCCGACTGCGTCTTTAGACGCCGAAGCGGGGAGGAATATCTGTCAAATCCTCCGCAGTCAAGTTGATCAGAATGGAAGAACTGTTGTTGTCGTCAGCCACGATCCACGATGGAAGGAATTTGCCGATCGCATGATCACTCTGAGTGATGGCCAAATTAAGCAAGAAGAACAGGGGAACAAAGCTTGAGTGCGCACAGCAATTTGGGCAGTAGTGTTCTGGCAGTTGCCCTCGTCATTGCTAGCGGCGCGTTCATCTGGAGTTCGCGGGACAAGAAGACAGTTCAGGCTCATCAGACGCCCTCGAACAACGTTGCCGAGGTTGTATTCGCCTCACCTGGAAGAGTAGAGGGGCTTTCCGACACAACCCAGGTAGGAGCTGCAGCCGATGGTGTTTTGAAGGCGATTTACGTGAAAGAGGATCAGTTCGTAACCCAAGGGACACTCATGGGGGAAATTGCCTGTGATGACCTAAACGCCATGTTACAAACTGCACTCGCGGAAGCTGATGGCACACGTCAGGCAAGAATCCGTCTGTTGCGGGGCACGCGTGACGAGGAAAAAAGGATAGCCACCAAAAAGACGGCAGCGGCTCACGCGACGTTCTCGGAGGCAAGATCACGGCTGAGTATGCAGCGCGCCCTGTATGAGGGGGGAGAGATTTCCCGTACCGCTTACGAGCAAGCCGATCGTGATTTCGGTGTGGCGAAAGCGGACTTCCAGGCTGCTGTTCGAACGGAGGAATTGCTCGCCGCGCCTCCATTGCAGGAAGATAAGGCGCGGGCAGATGCAGAAGTGCTCGCCGCGGAGGGACGCGTCCGAACTGCACAAGAACGGATCAGGAAGTGCGCAATTCTGGCTCCGATTGATGGAACCGTTCTGAGAGTGTACGCGAGAGCCGGAGAATCCTTTAGCACAGTCACTCCTCGCCCTTTATTCAGTCTGGCCGATACTTCTGCTCGCCGCGTTAAGGCGGAAGTAGACGAAAGAGATCTCGGTAAAGTCATGATTGGCCAGAACGTAATCATTCAAGTCGACGGGCTTAATGGGAAGAAGCTCACCGGAACTGTAGCGAGCATATCTGCAGTTATGGGCAGAAAGAGCGTCTACACAGATGATCCATCTGACAAGATCGACCGCGACGTACTAGAAGCGGTGATCGACTTGACACACGACGCACAGTCACTACCCATAGGACTTAGAGTCACCGTGCAGTTCTTATCTAATGGTTTTCCGAAACAGTAACCACGGCAGCGGCAAGCTACTTTCCGGCTCTACTTTCCAACCTATCAGCGGCGAGACACCGATTGCTGATTCTCCCCCGAGGTCGCAACGCGCCCTGCCTGTGCATTGACCGCCCTGCCCGTGCTCTCCTCTACCCAGCAGGTTGGTCAACTCTCGCCGTCCATAGTTTTCCCAAGTGTTGACCTTCGGGGCGAACTTGCCTGTACATCCAAAGAATCGTAGGGACTTCGAGAAGAGTTCGGCTGAATACGAACGGATGATTACCCGTTATCCTAATATTTTCATCTTCAGCAGCAACCGAAGCCGCCCACTACCTCAAGGTGAAACCACGCACAGTTGTGCAATGGGCCAAGCAAGGCAAAATCCAAGGGCACATCTGAGCCAAACCTTTCTCCCTCGCAAGGCTTCTCAATTGGTCTCAACGAGGTGTATCTGCTTGCGCTATTCATATGATACCTCGCTGTGTCCGCTCTCCGCTCGTACAGTCCCTAAGAGCACGTCTCGAATGTGATCGGCTAGTTCGATTTCACAAACTTGGCAATGGTCAACATCAGCAGAACACTTCCCATTGCGCCGATGAGTACACGTCCGTACCAGTTCGATCCAGGCTTTGGACTGCTCAAAGCAGACCAGACAAGCAGGACACCCGTGATGTATGGGTGCATAGCGACTGTACTTTATAAGTGCGTCAACCATAATTGGTTTTCGTCCCGAGGCGCTTCCCAAACACAGCAAGTGTTCATCAGTTACGGAGCCCTACTTTGCGACCAATTGATGAGACATCAACAAATGCGCAGTGCCAATTGCGAATGCCGCCATCAGAATAGCGCCTAAGAAGTGAATCGTTCGGTCGTACCATCGCAGGGCTGCTCGGTTTCGTGGCGCTCGTAAGAAACGAAAACGAACACCAAAATGTACCCGCGATAATGAGGATTGCGCGGATCGTGGCCCATTTCATGTGCGCTACGTTCAGAAGTTGCACCTCGACGCGAGCCAATCGGCCCTTAGTGGCGAATCCGACGCACTACGGACATAAACCGGTAAATTGTTGAAACTATGGTGGGCGCGGTAGGAATCGAACCTACAACCTGTCGATTAAGAGTCGAATGCTCTGCCAATTGAGCTACGCGCCCGCAGGAGTAAATCGAAGAACGATCTGTGATTATAACAATGCGCGCTGGTATTGCACAGCCGCGGGCCTCAGATTTCTACGATAGTTACTTCGCGGGAGAGGAGCCCAGCTTCATCTCCGGACTCTTTGGAATTGCCACGAGAACGCCATCGGTTACGCTGCCCACTGCAAGAACATCTTTTAACTTGAGGATGAGCTGGAGCGTCGCCTCTTGTCCCTTGTTGACCAGGAGCATTCCAGTGCTCGTGCGGACTTCTTGCTGCAGAATCATTCCCGGCAACAAATCCTTAATGGCACAAGTACGTTTTATCATGAATGCATCAGCATCCACTTCCGTGAGGCAATCGGTAATTTGTGAACCTACACCGGGATATCGGGCGCGAACTTCCTCTACAGCGTCTTCCTTCGAGACCCCTTTATGCAGGCAATTATCAAAAAAAAGAGTCTGGTTCGCTCCATTTGCTTACTCCATGGGGCGAGCAAAATCAGATAATTATTCAAGTGATGGTTAAATTTTCTTAATCGACGGCAGACCTCAATACCGTCCAATTCCGGCAAAGTCCAACTCAACACAGCCAGCTCCGGGGCGCCATCTCGTTCGAGAAAGCTAGCGCATGTAATCCATTTTCGGTGGTTATTACTTCGTACCCACTTCGGTTTAGAAGATCTCGGATGTGGGTGAGACTGATTTTGTCGGCTTCCGCAAGCAGAACTTGCGGACATCGGTTTGCAGGCAGGCTGGGGACAGAGCTGCTCATGGACGACATATAATCATGATCGGCGGATTGTTTACTCGCTTGATTTTTAGCGATGAATATCCGTGGGCAGCCAATGTAGCCGCGGGAGTCCTCTGAGGACAGCCTCGAACTGATTGGGAGAGGCTTCACAAATCAGTTGCGCGGCCGGCAACTTGATCGGGAATGGTGGAGTGCATCGGCCACCTCTTCTAGCGATCCAATCTCAATGCTAGACTCGCGTGATGCGAACGGACCTTCTCCCTTTGTGCGATCAGCATTATCGAACTATGGAATTCTCTATCGCTCCCTACAATTTTAATTACTCGATTGAGTTCTTCCGATGCACGGATAAGTTTTGCTCGCGTTGTTTCAGTGAAGTGTTGGGATATGTAACGCCGAAGAGAGATCAGCCGCCGCTTGTATCACAAGATCAGCCCCGTTGCGAGAAACATGGCAGGCCTCTATTTATTTCCAGTCTTGATCGTCAACGAAACATTATGCGATATGCCTGTCCAGAGCACGGCTGCCAAGAGACGTACTCAGGGGACGCACTCAAGCCAACAAGGTAGTGACTGGATAACCGAGAAACAAGCCGTCTTGCTGTGCTCACCTGATAATTACAAGCTCACTCGTTCGAATCTGCGGCAAATTGCGTCGCCGGACCACTGACGCTCGCATTGGGCCTGCGCGGGGACAAAGGAGTCGGTTGCACTGGCGGGCGTTGCTCCAAAGTGCCAAGAATCGGCGTGTCTTCAAACCCGTTTTGGTTGAACGATACAAAACGATTCTCGGCGCACATCGAATCGATCAACCTGAGCTGGCGACGGCTTAACACTTTGGCAGGTAAGGTGGTGAAGTTGCGAAATACCCACAGCAGGTATAAACGTTGGGCGAAAGAAGGTTGGAGATAACGAGGACCGAGTGGCGTGAGGACTCGCAGCACACCACGGGATAATTTTTCCATCAACATGGCCGGGCTCACCTAATATTTGTAATCTCTAATATTTTGGAGGACATCTTGGAGGGTAGCAATCCAAGGGCCAGCATTATTGCACCAATTCCGAAGCATGAACACTGAAAAATGTGGCGAAGGACCGAAAGCCTGTCACGTTGGGTGCCTCAATCCTGGCGAAAGCGAATTCCTACGCTTCAGTGGAAGCCGGATCGGTTATCCCAGCACCTCGGGCAATACTTGGATGTGTCGAATTCGTGCAGCCACCCCGACCGCTCCGTCGTCCTTTCCATTTTCTAAACGAACCACTGACGCCTGGCAGCAAACCCAGCGTTTTTCGCCCTGAGTAAGTTCCGGCGGCAGAATAAGCACCATCTCCAGGTCGCTCCCTTCTGCAAGATCAGAATCCGTGTAGAAGAAAATTCCCGACTCGCTTAAGTCTCGTGTCCGCCCCGTTGTCTGGACAGTGCCTTCCGCGACCTTCACGGACACTTGAACTTGCGCGGCAATCCGTTTGCCCGATCGGCGCTCAGCCTTGGACTCGGTCATAAGAGGGCGAGGGTATCATATTTAACCCTGGTGCGGCTTTTTCTTCAACGGCCTCTCCGTTAGCATGGACCGGATGCCAAGCGGAAAGTCATCGGGACGAACCGGTCTGGCCCGTGCTCTTTCCAAGCTGGGCTATTGCTCGCGATCCGAGGCGCGGAGCTTGATCGTAGCTGGACGCGTCAGCTTGCGAGGAAAGACTCGCCTTGACCCAGAGACTCCGGTGCGTCTCGAGAAAGACTGCATCCAGGTTGACGGTAAAGAGGTAACGTCGGCGAGAAAAATTTACCTCGTGATGAACAAGCCTCGTGGCATTGTTACGACGGCTTCCGACGAAAAAGGGCGTCGGACTGTCTACGACGTTCTAGCCACGAAGAGTGGGACTGAGAATCTTGCTTGGATTGCGCCAGTCGGCCGACTCGATAAGGCGAGCGAGGGATTGCTGTTGCTCACCAATGATTCAGAGTGGGCCGCGGGTGTGCTTGCGCCGGAAAATCATCTTCCAAAGACATATCACGTCCAAATTGCCGCCCTGCCGGATGTGGCGCTACTCCAGACTCTAGAAAAGGGCGCCCACATTGATGGCGATTTCCTTCATGCGAAGGGTGTCCGGATTCTGCGTGCCGGCAAGCGGAATTCCTGGCTTGAAGTCATCTTGGATGAAGGTAAAAATCGGCATATCCGCCGCCTACTGGACCATCACGGAATCGAGGTCTTGCGATTAGTTCGGGTCGCCATTGGTCCGTTAAGCCTGGGTAAGCTTGCAAAAGGGACCGTTCGTCCTCTGACAGAAGAAGAGAAAATCACCATGGATCGCGCCATGGTCAATGTGAGCAACGAACGCTGATCTGAATTTTGGACTTGGGGAAGCCGGCTAAAGCGATTGGTGCGAATTTGTATTTACTTGATAGTCGCGATACGAACGGCTATACGGGAATCGCGTGGGCGATTGCAGGAAAGCATGATCGGGCATGGTTCGAGCGCCCGATTTTCGGGAAGATTCGGTACATGTCGCTGGACAGTAGAGGAAGAAAGTTTGATTCAAGAAAATACATCCCGAAGATTCAAAGCTTGGAATAGGGATCGGCCTATAACTAGGGATTCTGTCGAGAATCGACTGTCACCATTTGTGCATTAGGAAGCGTCATCATTCATGAAGGACATTCTCGAAACGGTCTTCGCGCAAGATTCCAGCAGGTGCAAGTCATCCAATGTAAAGTCTGCGCCGCAAGACTTTAAGTCGTATCCCTTGCGGCAAACCTGAATTACTCCCAGCACTTTACGGTCCGGATCGAGAACGGGCGCGGATATCAATTTTTGGATTGTGATCTGTTGCGCCTGTTCAATTGGCGCCTCGCTGTTTAACTTTACGGTTTCAAAAATCCTGGCGTGTTTAACTTTGACGAAATTGTTGAAGAGCTCCGTCTTCTTCTTGAGAGCGGTATGGGCGGCGACCGCAGACGAGCTTGACACAGGGATGGAACCTGCCGTCTTTAATTCTTCTGGGAACAAAAACCGGAGCAGGCCTCTTTGAAGACGCAGCAACGCGATCTCATTCAGCCGGACACCGAAAACGTTGGAAAGCTCTACGCAAAAAAGACCAGGAGTTTTGGCTTGAATCAAAACACTTTCAGCCGCCGTGCTTTCAGGCGATACCGCGGTAGCCGCCGCGCTTCCCGAATCCCTGTTGCCCTGCATTCTGCCGCTCCAGTGAATAGTTATTTCAAAGTTATATCGTCAGGCGAGCAAAATCGTCTGTGGCGAGCTTTTATGCTGGACCTAACTCATGGTTACGGCAAGTTACCAAGGTGCTAAGTTTCAGCTATTTCTTCGATTTAACGTGCTATTTCGCGCGGCTAAGGGGCGGATCCGACACGCCGTGGTATGAACCATTCGTGTGCTATCCCTCTCCCGGTTACCCCCGGCCAGGGATTAGAATTTCTCTCGCTTTACAGGCTATAATGCGGTCGTCAACTCTGTTTTCTTCCCGGGGGGACTTATGTCTGAAACCGCGTCTGTCACTTTGCCCGGACGTGTCGAAAAAATCATTCCAGCTGTCCATCCAGACGAACCGTCCAAAGCTCAAATCGAAGTCGAGGGCGCTGACCATTTATATCGAGAGATCCGCATCGAGAATGCCCTTAAGGATGAAAACGGCGCTCCGGTTCAACTGCAGCAGGGGGCTGAAGTCGACGTGACCATTGAGGCAGATCCTAAAGCGGTCACAAAGCGGGGTTGACGTTAGAAGATCCTCCGGTTAGAATCCCTCCGAATCTGTTGTCACTTTCGTGACAACTCCTTTTGATATTTCGTCACTTAAGAACGATCTTGCCAACTGAGGCCGCTCGGCCAGCATTAAGCCCCACCTGACAAATCATTCTCGTAGAGCTGGGGCCTATGGGCCGTATTCTCATCGTGGATAATCACGCCGCCGTCCGCAAAGCGGCTACGGTTATTGTTCGATGCTTATGGATTCACGATTTGCGGAGAAGCGGTCAATGGTCACGACGCAATTGGGAAAGCGCAAGAACTTAATCAGGATCTAATCTTGCTGGATTTATGAATGCCAGTCATGAACGGGCTCGATGCAGCGCGCGAGCTTACCAAACTCATGCCAAACGTACCCTTGATTATGTTCACAAACCATACGCGAAAGATTATGGAGGAAGAGGCTCAGAAGGCGGGGATACGCAGCCTCATGTCAAAAGACGAATCCTACCAGAAGTTGATAAGCAATGTCTTTGAGGTTCTCGATCTACAGGACCGCTGACTCCTTTGTACCATCGGTTTCTATTTCCTCTATGTAGATCTCACTTGTCATCGAGAGGAAGCTGTTTTTCGGTCCACTCGCGGTAGCCGCCATCCATCGAGAGCACGTTGGTATAGCCCATCTTTTGCAGATTGTCAGCCGCCAACGCCGAACGAAATCCGCCACCACAATAAAGAACGATGGGCGCGTTTAGATCCGGTACTCGGGTTTCGATGTCGCGTTCGATGACGCCTTTCCCGAGATGTACAGCCCCGGGTAGGTGGTTTTTCGCATATTCGCTTTCTTCTCGCACGTCTACCAACAAGAATTTGTCGCCTTGCTCAAGTCTGGTTTTTATATCGTCAACACTCACTTCGTGAACGCGTGCCTTTGCGTCCTGGACTATTTGCAAAAAGCGCGGATTGTGTTGATGTGCCATGAGTAAACCTCAATCTTAGGGATTTTTCTTGAGCTTACCTTATAGCGCTGGTCGGGCAGAATGGGTCTACAAAGTTGCCGCCCGCGACCAGCTCTCTGGCTCATTCGATCGTATCTCCACGAGCTCGCCCTGATCCAGCACCAAAACCATGTCACAGTTCTTTAGCGTATTCAGGCGGTGCGCAATCATAAACGTAGTCCGGCCGCGCATCAGCTTCTCAGTCGCTTCCATGATGGCAGCTTCCGTATGCACGTCCACGGAACTGGTGGGTTCATCCAAAATCAAAATCGGACTGTCACGCAGGAAGGCTCGAGCCAGCGAGATGCGTTGACGCTCGCCACCGGAAAGGCGGATCCCTCGCTCTCCGGCGGAAGTCTCGTAGCCTTCCGGGAGATTCAGAATAAAGTCATGCGAGCTCGCCGCTCTTGCGGCAGTAGAGATCTCTTCATCCGTTGCATCTGATTTACCGTAAGCAATGTTTTCGGAGATGCTCGCACTGAAGAGCACAGGATCTTGCAGCACGACAGCGAATTGGCGGCGCAAATCGCTAACACGAAACTGGCGTGTGTCGACACCATCCAGCAGAACTTGCCCCTGTGTAGGATCGTAAAACCGCATCAGCAGGTTTAGCAATGTTGTCTTGCCTGCCCCCGTCGAGCCGACGATTCCAACCCTCGCCCCAGCCGGTATGCCGAACGAAATATTATGAAGGCCGCGGCCGCTCTCGTGATAGCCGAATGAGACATTGCGAAATTCAAAACTTCCGTGCGCCCGATCGAGATGGATTGCCTGCGGAAGTTCTTCAATCTCAGGCGCCTGATTCAGGATCATGAACACGCGCTCGAGACTGACCATCCATGCTTGTAGATCTGTTGCTTTGCTGCTGAGCAATTGAAGGGGTTGATACATCTGCGCGATGTACGCCATGACCACCAGCAGCGATCCCACGCTGAGAATGCCTGCGCGTACATGCTGCACGCCGATGTAGAGTGTCGCGGCCGTTCCCCATGCGATCGTCAGACCGATCAATACATTGAAAGCCGCCTGGCGAATTGCCAATTTGACTTGCTCAGCCATTCGTTCGCTGGAGCGCCGTACGAAGCGTGCGTGCTCACGGCCTTCTTGTCCGAAAGCCTTAATGACCCGGATCGAGCCCATCACTTCTTGAATAATCGACATCGCAGAGCTGTCGAGACCTTTAATCTCCTGCGAGCGCCGGCGCACGATCCTGCTTATGGCGAGCGACGAAAAAAACAACGCTGGAGTGATCGTGAGCGCAACCAGCGCAAGTGAAAAGTCAATCCTGGCAGTGACATAAATCATTCCTGCCAGCGTTACCAGAGCTGTGATGAGCGGAATTATTCCTTGGATTGTGACGTATTGAATTGAAGGCGCGTCATGCTGGATGCGATATACCGAATCGGTGGCCCCATACCGATCGTGGAATGTCAGAGGCAGGCGTTGGACGTGATTGAGCAGAGCCGCGCGGAAATCCCAGACCAGCTTTTCGCCGGTATAGGTTTGTAGCCACCAATTCGCTAAACCCTGCAGGTTAACCAGCAACGCGATTGCAAGTAAAAGAGCAATGGCTAGGCTCAGTACAAGAGGAGCGGCGACGATCTGATTGCCCACGAGTTTCCGCAAGAATTCTGGCAACGGCTGTTGTCCCAAGACACTATCGATCACAATTTTCAACGGAAGAGGATAGAGCAGGGTAAGTGGCAAAGAAAGAAGGCTGAGCACCGTGATTCCGGCCAAATGCGGCCAGGCGCTGCGGGCCTGTGCCGTGACGCGCAGAATCAATGGAAGTTTAATTTCGGTGATGCGCTTCAATCTGACAGTCCAGGTGTTTTGCCTGTGCTCACCATACTTGGGGTACTTAGGTTAGGCAACGAATATGTGATGTTGGCCCATGTGGTGCAGAAGCTTGTTTTGATTTTGGACAGATTTAGAAATACAGCCCGCCAGCTCACAACATCAAGCTTCAACCTGATATCTAGGTCACGAATCTTGCCGCAAATTAAATCGAGGGAACAAATAAATCATTGGTGAGGTGAACACATCTATGCCATCGGAAATTCAAGGGATTCGGGTTGCGATTTTGGCCACTGACGGAGTGGAAGAAGCTGAACTCGTAGAACCGCGCAAAGCCTTGGACCAAGCCGGAGCGCGCACAACTCTAATCTCGCTCAAGTCGGGACAAATCCAGGCAATGCAGCACGATGAAGAGTCCGGCAAGTATGATGTCGACCAGACTTTTGACAAAGCCACACCGAAGGACTATGACGCTGCATTGCTGCCCGGAGGCGCGCTGAATGCCGACACAATTCGCGTCGAACAGACGGCGCAGGAGTTTGTCCGCAGTATCGATGAAGCAGGAAAGCCCATCGCGGTGATCTGCCACGCGCCGTGGCTGTTGATTTCTGCAAAGCTCGTAAAGGGGCGCACCTTGACGAGTTATCACACTATCCAAGACGACGTTCGAAATGCTGGCGCGAATTGGGTGGACAAAGAAGTCGTCCGAGATCAGAACTGGGTCAGCAGCCGTCAGCCTAGCGATATCCGGGCATTCAACCGGGAGATGCTCAGTCTTTTTGGCGAAAAAGCAGGGAAGTCCGCGAAAGCGGCATAGCCCTGAATAACTCCGAAAATAACCCGTGAAGAACAAGAGCCGTCCATCCCGGGCGGCTTTTCTTCTGCCATTCTTGTGCGATCCTCGGCCCAAATCCGATCCAAGACCACGAGAAATCTCATTTTGGGCCGACTTTTCCCGGGTAACCCTCAGAAGATTACAGGTGTTACTTTACCAGTTACTCCACGCCGACGTAAGCTCTCGGATCATGAAGCTGAATGCGCTCCTGATGTGCCGCAACCAGCCCTCTGTCAAACTAATCGCCTCCGTCCTCGAAGAGATTGATGTCACCGAGGAAGTCTGTGCTTCCGCCAGTGATGCGACCGACCTAATATTGCAACGTCCCTACTCAGCTGCCGTCGTCGACTTTGACCTTCCCGGCGCCTCGCAGGTGGCCAGCGTGGTGCGAGCCTTGACGGATGACCGGAAGCCGATTCTATTTGCCATGATTGGGGCTTCGACTCCGGTTGGAGGCGCTGTTCAGGCAGGCGCCAACTTTGTGCTGTACAAGCCGCTGGAGAGTGAGCAAGTCAGGCATTCATTCCGTGCCGCGCATGCCTTTATGAAAGTGGATCGCCGCCGTGCGACACGGAAGAAGGTCTCTGGGCTGGCTTATCTTGACTTGGGGGCTGGATCTTTGCCCGCCCTCATGCTTGATCTGAGTGAACAAGGGGTAGCTTTGCAAGCAGCGGAGGCTCTGCCTGCAGCCCAAGACGTTCATTTACGATTCCTGTTGCCTGACACCGAGATCATGATCGAGGCAGTGGGCGACGTGATTTGGAGTGAGAACGACGGCCGCGCGGCCATGTTCTTTACTCGCATAAGACCAACTTCGCGAAAACATTTGAGTACCTGGCTGGCGAAACACGGGGCAAAGAAACGGGACGCAGTGCGAGTCCTGTTGCCGCCGCATAAGACAAGACACACAGCGCGTGCCTCTCATTGAGGATGAATTTGTACCGCTTCAAGCGCGATGACTGCCAATTAGCATGTTAGACTCTCACTTCTCCGGTAAGCTTCTACATGCCTGAATTGACCTCCCTGCCAGCTGTCGTTCTCGCAGAAGAAATTCGTAATCAGAAGCTCTCTCCAGTCGAAGTCGTCAAAGCGCACCTCACCCGGATCGAAAAACTCAATCCCAAGCTGAACGCATTCATTCACCTGGACGCTGAAGCTGCACTGTGTCGGGCGCGCGCGGCCGAAGCTGCTGTTCTCCGTGAAAAAGAACTAGGCGCCCTCCACGGTGTCCCGATCAGCGTCAAGAGTGCGATTAATGTTGCGGGAATGCGATGCGAGGCCGGGACAAGGTTGCGAGCAGGCCACGTCGCTTCCCAAGACGCGCCTCTTGTGCAACGACTCCGGAACTCCGGAGCCATAATTCTTGGAGTGACGAATACTCCAGAACTCCTGATGGCATGGGAAACCGACAATCTTCTCTACGGCCGTGCTAATAATCCGTGGGATTTGTCTCGCACACCAGGCGGCTCTAGCGGGGGAGAAGCCGCAGCAATTGCTGCAGGACTCTCCGCAGGCGGAGTCGGAAGTGATGGTGGAGGTTCAATCCGAGTGCCCGCCCATTTCAGTGGTATCTGCGGATTGAAGCCGACGCCCGGGCGGATTCCAGCGACTGGCCACTATCCAAATTCAGTGGGGCCGTTTGCTCTGACCGGCGTCGTTGGTCCAATGGCTCGTACCGTAGCTGATTTGAAAGTCTTATTTGAGGTCATGCAAGGCCCTGACGATGGAGATCCCGGCGCGGCTCCAGTCCCCGTCCGTTGGCTCGATCAATCAGATTTAGAAACAATTCACATCGGATATTTCGAAGATGACAGCCGCACCCCAGTGACACCCGAAACACGTGCGGCGGTCCGAACAGCGGCAGAAGGGTTGCGATCGGCAGGATTTCAAGCGCAGTCCTTTTTGCCCAAAGGACTCGATCGGGCTCGCGAACTATGGTGGAAATTCTTCGGCATCACCGGAGGTATGCTGCTCGGTCCCATGACGCGTGGGCACGAGAAAGAGCTCAGTCCGATTTTCAAAGAGTTTTATAGATGGGCAGCCGCTGAGCCATGTCATACAGCCGAGACTCTCCTGGATATGTGGATCCAGCGTGACATAGTTCGCATGCAACTCCTCGAGCAAATGCGAGAGTTCCCAATTCTGTTGTGCCCAGTTGCTTCGATTCCAGCGTTTAAGCATGGCGAGCGCTGCTGGGAAGTCGAAGGTCAGACAGTGAAATATCTGGATGCATGGAGCTATTGCGAATGGTTCAACTTGCTCGGATTCCCGGCGGCAGTCGTTCCAGTAGGCAAATCGCCGGAAGGTTTGCCCATTGGAATCCAGATCGTAGGGCGACCCTGGCGAGAAGAGACTGTATTGATCGTGGCGGCCGAAATTGAAAGAACATGCGGAGGATGGCACGAACCGCCGCTCTAGTCTCAACCGGAGGGTTATGAATGCATCGGTGTAGTGGTTTTATACTATTCGGAAATTCCTTGAAAGCCGCTAGTTTGTTCTAGTCCCGGTGTGCTGCGCCTGGCTGACATAATAGTCAACTCCGATGTCGAAAATCTCCCAATCGAAAGATTTCACGACTCGTCGCATGCTTGCTGGCCTGCTCGGTTTCCTTTTTATCTCGGCCGTCTATTTGTACGGGTTCCCGCAGCCGAACGTTTTCTATGCAGGCGTCGTTTTACTTCACGTGCTGGCAGGCATTGCGGCGTCGGTTTTGATAATATTTCGTTTTTTTCGACTCCTGCGGGACGGAAGTTTTATCTCACGCATCGGCTGGCTATTGATAACTGGCGGTGCAGTCTTTGGATTGATCTTAATTAAGACCGGAACACCCCGTGCCGAATGGAATTGGCTTTATCTCCACATGATCGTTTCGTTAGCCGGCGTGGGCCTGCTGTTTGCGGACTGGGCAGGGAAGCGCGGCTGGTTATCTCCGGCCGTTGGCGGCGCTGTCCTGCGCTCGGCAATCTGTCTGCTTTTGCTCTCGGGACTCTCTCTCGGCGCCAAGTACCTGCGAGAATCGCGTTGGCAGAATCGCTCACGCATCGAGAACCCGGCGATGCCCCCCGCCAACATGGATGCCGAAGGCGATGGTTCACAAGGTCCATTCTTCCCAAGTTCGGCGCAGGTCTCTGGCGGACAAAAAATCCCTAGCCAGTACTTCATGGAATCAGATTCCTGCGAGCGCTGTCATCAAGATATCTACAAGCAGTGGTCCAGCTCGGCTCATCATTTCTCGTCGTTCAACAATCAGTGGTACCGCAAGAGCATTGAATATATGCAGGACACGGTTGGCACAAAACCGTCAAAATGGTGCGGCGGATGCCACGATCCCGCGGTCCTCTACAGTGGCATGATGGACACACCCATTAAACAGATCGTCCATCGCCCCGAGTCACAAGCCGGACTCGGCTGCATGATGTGCCACTCCATTGCCCATGTGAAAAGCACCATGGGCCAGGCCGATTTTTATCTGGAATATCCCAAGCTGCATGAACTCGCTGCCAGCAAGAACCCGGTGATTCGGAATCTTCACGATTTTCTGATCAGGCTAAATCCTGAGCCACACCGCCGCGTGTTTTTGAAGCCGTTCATGCAAAATCAAACGGCGGAGTTTTGTTCGAGTTGCCACAAGGTTCACCTTGATGTTCCGGTGAATCATTACCGCTGGATTCGCGGGTTTAATGAGTATGACAACTGGCAAGCCAGCGGAGTGTCCGGGCAAGGAGCACGTTCGTTCTACTATCCCGCGAAGCCAGCGCAATGTGCCGATTGCCACATGCCTATGACGAACTCGAATGACCAGGGGAACGTCAACGGATTCGTCCACTCGCATCGATTTCCCGGAGCGAACACGGCTGTTCCAATTGCAAATGAAGACGCCGGTCAGTTGAAAATCACAGAAGATTTTCTGAAGAGCAATGACCTGAGCGTCGATATCTTTGCGCTCTCCCCCGCGCAAGCGGAGTTGAAGCCTGGAGCCGCTGCTCAGTCCGAACAATCCACGACCTTCGCAGTCGGCGAAGAAGCAGAGACGAAAATAAACCCGCTTGCTGGACAAGGGGCGGTAGTGCCAATTACAGCCCCGCTAAGCCGCGTCCAGCCTGTAGTTCGGCGCGGTGATACAGTCCGAGTCGACGTGGTCGTCCGTACAAAAAGAGTCGGCCACTTTTTCCCAGGCGGCACCGTGGACGCCCCCGACACGTGGCTGGAATTAAAAGGAACCGATGACAAGGGTCAAACAGTTTTTTGGAGCGGAATGGTCGAAGACAACGGGAAAGGCCATGTAGAAAAGGGAGCCCACTTTTATCGCTCGCTTCAAATCGACGCACACGGAAACCCCATCAACAAACGCAACGCGTGGTCCACGCGCTCGGTCGTTTATGTGCGATTGATACCGCCTGGAGCGGCCGATACGGTTCACTATCGCATGCACATTCCGGAAAGCGTCGGAAATAAAATCACACTGCATTCCCGTTTGCTCTATCGCAAATTCTCTTGGTATGAAACCCAATTTGCTTTCGCCGGAGTTCCCGATCCAAGCGATCCCAGTGCAGTGACGCCAGACTTCGACGACAGGAAAGTAGCCTTTACGGCTTCGCTGAACGGCATCTCCGCCAAGCGCGAGCAGATTCCCGACGTCCCGATCATCACCATGGCGGAAAACGAAGTCACACTGGCAGTGGCGGCCCATAATGCGCCAACTCCAGAACCGAAAGTGCATTTAGAAAAAGACGACTGGCGGCGCTGGAACGACTACGGGATAGGTCTCTTTCTCCAAGGAGATCTAAAGGGCGCGCAAGCGGCTTTCCAAAAAGTCACTGAGACCGATCCCGAAAATCCCGACGGCTGGGTCAACATAGGACGCTGCGCCGTTCAAGAAGGCGACATGGATCGAGCGCGCACCGTGCTAGAAAAGGCGCTCGCATTAAGTCCAGACCTCGCGCGGGCACATTATTTCTACGCGCGAGTACTGCGCAGCGATGGCCGATACGACGAAGCTGCCAGCCATCTTCAAAAAGTTTTGGCGCAGTATCCTCGCGACCGTGTAGCTTTGAACGACCTCGGACGCATCCTTTTCCTGCAACGAAAATATTCGGAAGCCGTTAAGACGCTGCAATCTGTCCTGGCGATTGATCCCGAAGATTTGCAGGCGCATTACGACCTGATGCTCTCGTATCGAGGCCTTGGGGACGAGAAGCAAGCCCGCGAACATCAAGAGCGCTATATGCGTTTCAAGGCCGACGAGTCGGCGCAAGCCATTACCGGCAAGTACCGCCAGCTCAATCCCGAAGATAATAATGAGCGCCAAGCCGTTCACGAGCACGTTTCGGTGCCGCTGCCCGCTAACAATGGAATCGCTGGGGCTCCCGCCCGTTCCATCGCACACAGCTCGCATCATTCAAACTCGAGTCATTCAAAAATGATCGCGTCCATCGGAGCATCAAAATAATGCGGAGATTTTCTCTACTGATTCCTGTGCTTTTGCTGATCGCATACAGCGTTTCGGCACAGAGTATTCAGTTTCGCGATATCACGGCAAAAGCCGGCATTCGCTTCTTTCACAACAATGCCGCCTTCGGAAACAAATTTCTGCCTGAGACCATGGGGCCGGGCTGCGCTTTCATTGATTACGATAACGACGGCTCGCCTGATATTGTGCTCGTCAATGGAGAAAATTGGCCAGGCCACCCCGGATCTTCTTCCACTCTGAAGCTCTATCACAATAATCACGACGGCACGTTCACCGAGGTTACTCGCAAAGCAGGCTTAGCGATTCCCATGTTCGGACTCGGAGTAGCTGTGGGCGACTACGACAACGATGGCTACGATGATCTGTTCATCAGCGCACTCGGCCAGAGCCATCTGTTCCGTAACAACGGTAATGGCACGTTCAACGACGTGACCAAGTCAGCCGGATTGTGGGGACCAAACGAATTCTCTACGAGCGCAGCGTGGGTCGATTACGACCGAGACGGCAAACTGGATCTTGTAGTCGCGAATTACGTGCAATGGTCGTTGCAAGGCGACCTTTATTGCACCATTGACGGCGCGCACAAGTCTTACTGCACGCCGGAATCGTACAAAGGAACTTCCGCTCGCCTCTGGCATAACGTGGGCAATGGCAAGTTCGAAGACGCTACTCAGAAGGCCAAGTTTTACGATCCAACATCAAAGAGCCTCGGCGTTGCGGTACTCGATTACGACGGGGACGGCTGGCCCGACATTCTCCTCGCCAACGACACCCAGCCGAACAAGCTCTACCTCAACAAGCACGACGGTACGTTCGAAGAGCGCGGCGTCTCTGCTGGAATAGCCTTCAGCGAAGACGGAGTAGCGCGCGCCGGCATGGGAGTCGACGCCGCCGACTATGACCGCTCCGGACGGCCAAGCCTGATCATTACGAACTTCGCCAATCAAATGCTCTCGCTCTATCATAACGAGGGTAACGGCCTGTTTGTCGACGAAGCGCCGCAGTCGGAAGTCGGACGTGCCAGCCTGGTCACTCTCGGGTTCGGATGCTTCTTCTTCGATTACGACAATGACGGTTGGCAGGACATCCTAGTCGCCGACGGACATATTGAAGATCAAATCGAGCGTGTCCAAAAGCGCGTCAGCTACGCCGAGCCCCCGCACCTGTTTCGAAATCTCGGTGCAGGAAAGTTTCAGGAAGTTACGGCTTCTTTAGGCACAGTCTTTGCTAGCCCTAGAGTAGCTCGCGGTGCTGCCTACGCCGACATTGATAACGACGGTTTCCTCGACGTGCTGTTCACGACCAACGGTGGCCGGGCCTATCTCTTTCACAACGAGGGCGGCAGCAATCACAGTCTCCGCATAAAGTTGGCGGGGACTAAGTCCAATCGCGATGGTATCGGCGCAGTCATTCGCGTGACGTCCGGTAAGGACGCGCAATCAAAGATGCTGCGTAGTGGATCGAGTTATCTCTCTCAGAGTGAGCTGGTCCTAACCTTCGGACTGGGCGAGCAAACCAAAGCAGATGCAATTGAAGTGAGATGGCCGAGCTGTCAGGTCGAGAAGCTCTCGAACGTAAATGCTGGGCAGACGATCACAATCGAAGAAGGGAAGGGAGTCACTTCCTCTCGTTCCTATAGCAAGCCGACTAGTGGGCCGATGCACCAGGCAATAGCAAAATCGGCAACTCCGGTTGTGCCTGCAATCCGACCCCGTTAAGATTCCTTACATGTTCCCCAAATCGCTGCGACATCGTTGTCGCCGCGCTGTCAGGATAGGGAGGCCACAAGATTGGAGAAGTTGATCAGCGCAACCGTTGCTGCCGTTTTCTTGCTTGCCACTTTGGGCTTTCTTGCCGCCGCTCCGCAGCAGACCCCTCAACCTCCAAATCCTGCCGAAGCCGCGCGCCTGAATAATTTGGGCGCTGCTTACATGAATCAGCAACTCTTCGAAAAGGGTCTCAAATCTTTTGAGCAGGCCGCCGCGCTGGATCCGAAACTCGAAATCGCGAAACTAAATCAGGGGATTGCGCTGGTGAATCTCGGCCGCATCGATCCTGCTAAACAGATCCTCGAAGATGCGGTTAAGGTCAATCCAAGAGATCCGCATGCCTGGTACAACCTCGGACTCCTCGACAAGAACAGCAGCAGCCCGCAAGACGCGGTAGAAGCCTTCAAGCATGTGATCGAGATCGATCCCGACGACGCTGATACTTGGTATTTTCTAGGCTCCGTCTATTCGCAGCTAAAGCAATTTCCGCAAGCCATTGATGCATTTCAGCACGCGCTCCAGTTGAATCCGCTGCATGCCTCGGCGCAGTTCGGACTCTCGCGCGCCTACCAGCAATCAGGCAATCCGGCGCAAGCCCGCGAGCATCTGACGCGCTTCCAATACGTAACCCAAAACAAACTCGGCGCAGCAATGAGCCTTGCATACGGCGAGCAGGGCCAATATTCTCGAGTCGAAGAGTCACCAAACGTGACAGAGAAAGTCCCAGCGCAGGTTCCGGTCAAATTCGTAGATGTGACGGGAGCAGCTGGACTGATCACCAAACCTTCGAGAGTGACGAATGTGGACAATGGGTTAGCGACGCCCTTTGGTCCTGGTGCATGCTTCCTTGATTACGATGGTGACAACAAGATGGACATCTTTCTGCCCGACAACGGTAAGGAAGGCGGCATCTCTCTTTATCATAATGTCGGTGACGGAAAGTT
Organism: Acidobacteriaceae bacterium; assembly: GCA_025462785.1. Classification (GTDB taxonomy): domain Bacteria; phylum Acidobacteriota; class Terriglobia; order Terriglobales; family Acidobacteriaceae; genus JAOAPG01. Next base: position 1,901 of record JAOAPG010000154.1, on the reverse strand, counting down.
TGAAGAAACTACGAAGCAAGCCGGACTTGATCCTAGCCTTCACGCAACTAGCTGCACAGCAGGCGATTACGACAACGATGGTCGAGTCGATCTAGCAGTCGGAACCGACAAACACGTAATTTTATTCCACAACGATAAAGGTGGAATATTCAAGGACGTAACCCAAACGGCAGGCATAAAGGCCGATGCAGGCGTGTTCAGTTTGACCTTCGTCGATTATGACCATGATGGCGATCTCGACCTATATGTCACCGAAAGTCTTCGCACCATTGTCGAAGAGAATATAGATAGCAATCCCGTACCGGTTATTGGCGATACAACACCTAAGAATTCGCCTGAAGCGACTCGCGGCTGGAATCAGATGTGGCGAAATAATGGGAATGACACTTTCACGGATGTAACTGACCAGACTGCGCTTTCTGGACTGGGTTCTTACACCGCAGCGGTGGGCACAGATGTTAATAACGATCGGGCGGTCGACCTTGTCGCTACCGGCTGGCGCGGGGAGACAAAGATTTTCGAAAATCCGCGGGAGGGAGCGTTCACTTCTCTCCGTACACCTCTCGACTCTTATGATGGAATTGGCATTGCCATCCTTGATTTCAACCATGACGGCTGGATGGATCTTGCCCTCACGCACCTAAATCCTCCTGTTCTCTCACTTTGGAGGAATGATCATGGCAAGAGCTTTGACCGTATTTCTTTGCCAGGTAGTGGGTTAACACGTATGTGGGGCATCGCAGCCTTCGATTACGATAACGACGGCTGGGTCGACCTCGTTGCTGTCGGCGAAACCAAAGATGGACAGGGCGAAGTCAAGCTCTTCCGCAATCTAGGTCCGGACGGTTTTAAAGATGTCACCGTCGATGTTGGGCTCGACAAGATTCAGCTCAAAGATCCTCGCGCCATCATCACCGGCGACTACGACAATGATGGCGCCACCGATCTTCTCATTACACAAAATCACGGTCCGGCAGTTCTTCTCAAAAACGAAGGCGGCAACAAGAATCACTGGCTGCGTTTGTCTCTGAAAGGCTTAAACGACAATAAGAGCGCCATCGGCACCAAAGTTGAGGTGTTCGCAGGCGCGAACCGGCAGAAGTTCGAAATCGCTGGATCATCCGGATATCTCGGACAGAACTCCACCGTTATCAACGTCGGCCTAGGCCAGGCGAAATCAGCAGATGTTGTTCGCATGCTCTGGCCCACCGGCGTCTTGCAAGATGAGATCGAAGTCGCTGGCGGCCGCGAGCAGGTTTACACAGAGATCGACCGGCGCGGCAGCTCCTGTCCAACGCTCTTCGTGTGGAATGGCAAGCACTACGAGCTCGTCGCAGATGTTCTCGGCGCGGGAGTAGTCGGCCACTGGATCGCCCCTGGCGAGCGCAATATTCCTCGCCCGACTGAATACGTGAAGATCAATCGCAGTGCGATAACCGAGAAGAACGGCAAGCTGAGCTTCCGCTTAATGGAGCCAATGGAAGAAGTCGTCTACCTCGACCAGGTGCGCCTGCTCGCTGTCGATCACCCATCCGATGTCGATGTTTATCCCAACGAATATTTCGCCAGCAATGCCCCGTACCCACCCTTTAAGGTGATCGCCAGCCGGGACGCGCGTCCTCCAGCCGGTGCGTGGGACGACCGTGGTCACGACGTTTTACCCGACCTGCTGGCGCATCGTTACTTCGGCGACTTCGATCTGCTCTCCTTCAAAGGCTTCGCCAAGTCGCATAGTTTGGAGCTCGCTCTTGGCGAACCGTATCAAGGAGGCCCGCTGCGCCTGTTACTCCACGGCGAGATCGAATACTTCACAGCAACGGGAATGTACGCGGCTGATCAGGCAGGTGTCCAGGCAACCGCGCCTTATGTCGAAGCTCTTGTTGCGGACCAAAACGAAGGAA
>JAOAPG010000149.1 GCA_025462785.1 Acidobacteriaceae bacterium | reverse complement strand
GCTATCAACAGATGAACACACCTGCTTTTTCTGCAGCATGGTGAAACCAAAAACCAGGGGACATTTCTATTGTGGACAAACCGGGGACATTTCTATTGTGGTATGACAATCTGCAGTCATCGATCTTGACAGGACCGTGTCTTTAGCCTACGCTGCCATCAGCGTTTCTGACGGGTTCGGCTCATTTTAGTCTTCTCCGCCCGCGTTCCACGGCCGAATGATTGACTTCTTTCATTCCGTCCTAGGCGTTGCAAGCGAATTACATATTCGAATCATTGTTGCAACCGTCAAAACCCGCTATCAGAACCATCAATGACGCGGAACTCGTCCCCTTGAAGATTATGGCAAAATAGGGTCGCGATTCACGGCAATTCTCGCTACAAGGAGCTCCACGATTGACCGTTCACCTTGTGAATCCTAGTACAGTTTCGTTCGGCACCGCTGTCATCACGCCTCGTTGGCAGTACGTACTCGCCGCCGCAACCCCCGCCACCTTCGGCGACCCGATTCTGGTGGATGAAACGCTAGCCCAGGTAGATCAGGAGAGCATTCAAAAGGGTGACATTGTTGGGATTGGAATTCACACAGCGAATGCTCTACGCGGATATGAGATCGGAAAGCTGGCGCGCAGTCGTGGCGCTTACGTAATTTTTGGCGGCATCCACGCGACGCTGTATCCAGACGAAGCGATAAATTTAGGTGGTGCGCACGGAGTGGTAAAGGGTGACGGCGATGTGGCATGGGCGCGAGCGCTGGAGGATTGCCGCAAAGGTACCCCCCAGTCGGTCTATACAGGCGGGCAAATTGAAGCAAGCGAGTTTATGGCGGCCCGATGGGATTTGGTGCCTCGTGATCGTTACATGTGGGCGTCCGTACAAACAGTGCGTGGATGTCCAAAGCATTGTTCATTTTGTTCCGTTTGGCGAACCGATGGGCAGCGGCCTCGGCAGCGCGCTTCCGACGTCGTGATCGAAGAGATTGTTCAGCTTCGGCGATTAGGTTTCCGATTCATAGCGCTCGCCGACGACAATTTCTACCCAGTAACAATTACTGACATCAAACTTGCGACTCAACAAAACAATACCCCACGAGTAAATGAGTTGACCGCCATCCGTGCGGAGAGATTTGAGCTCATGTCCCGATTGGCGCAACTCCCGGACGACATGGTCTTTTTTACTCAAATTACAATGGAAGCCGCCGAGGATCTTGAGTTTCTTGATGCGATGAAAGCGGCGCGTATAAAAGGAGCGTTGGTCGGGGTTGAGTCTGTAACTCCCGCGGGCTTGAAGGACGTATACAAGGACTTCAATCTTGCCGGCGATAATCTGATCGAGCGCTTAAGAACTTTCCGGCGACATGGAGTGCACGTACTCGGATCGTTTATCTTCGGACTTCCGAGCGATCGCCCGGAAACTTTCGACGCCACAGCAGCGGCTGCCATCAGCGCTGATGTCACTTTTGCACAGTTTGTGATGCTGAGTCCTTACCCGGGCACAATAGACTTCAATCGATGGGAGAAGGGGTTTGCTGGCAATCCGCCGATGATTGCTGGAATTCCGCTAACTCGGCGGTGGCTTATTCCGCAGGCGCTTCGTCCCAAGGTTTACTGGGATCATCCGATTATGTCGGGCGAGGAGATTCGCGCGCGAACGCAAACCGTCTGGGACAATTTTTACAGCTTGAAATCAATCTGGAAGCGATCGAGCTTTATCAAATCGAGCCGGGGACGGCTTGCGTTTATTTTGATTTCTAAAATTTACCGGCAGATGTACGCCGACACCGGAATCGCCACCGACAGCGCGCGTGTCAGTTGGTCAGGGAAGTGGGCTAGATGGCTCGCCAAACCATGCCGGCACCTGTTTGCCGGCAAGCCTATGCCAGACCTCAAAGTTCCGACGCCTCGCCGAGCAATTGGATTCGAGCCGTTAGTTTCGATCGGAGACTAAGGGCGGAGTCTTCGTCGCGATCTCCTGTAGTTGCTAAAATCGGATGGAGCTTGGAGTCAGACCGAATAACCTCGGTCTGGCGGGCTCACAGCCTCATCCCAATGCCTTTTCCCCGAAACATCTTTCATGTCGACATGTATGACTTCTTTTTGTCCGTGGAAGAGATCTTTGATCCATCCCTAAAGGGCAAAGCCGTCGTAGTTGGCGGGCAGCGAGGCGAGCGGGGTGTGGTTTCTGCCGCCTCGTACGAAGCTCGCAAATTCGGCGTGCACTCAGCCATGCCTTTGCGGACGGCTGAGAAATTATGCCCTCACGCCATTTTTGTGAATGGGCACATGGACCGCTATCGCGATTGCTCAGAACAAGTGCACCGTGTTCTTTGTTCGTTTTCTCCAATGGTCGAAATGGCTTCGATCGACGAGGCATATCTCGACATGACAGGAACGGAACGCCTGCACGGACCGCCGTTGAGAGCCGCGCATTGCCTGAATCAGAAAGTGAAAGCCGAAACACAACTGAACTGCTCGATTGGCATCGGTATTTCGCGACTGATAGCGAAGGTGTCATCCGCGAAAGCCAAGCCACACGGCGTACTCTGGGTGATTCCGGGGCAAGAAGCGAGATTCCTGGCGCCGCTTGATGTTCGTGATATTCCGGGCGTCGGCAAAGTAACAGAACAAAATTTGCAGGGGCTCGGTATTCGGCGAGTTGGCGATCTTGGCCGATTTGACGATGCTTTCCTCGAAGACCACTTTGGCAAATGGGGATTAGCGCTCGCAGGCAAGGCGCGAGGTGAAGATGCTGGTGGATGGTTTGACACTGAAGTAGGAGCAGAGAGCGACCCGAAATCGATCAGTCACGAGCATACTTATAACGACGACACTGCTGACGTTACTCAAATAGAGGCCACTCTGATGAGACTCTCGGAGATGGTGGGTAGACGATTGCGGGAAGGAGATCTCCACGCAAAGACTCTGCAGCTCAAGTTGCGCTACAAAGACTTCACGACGATCACACGCGCTCGCACTTTAGACGCCCCAACACAGCTCGATACGGAAATTTTCGCAGCGATCCGAACACTATTCCGCAAGAACTGGCACAAGGGTGCACTGGTTCGGCTACTTGGCGTACAAGCATCGTCTTTCGAAGGGCGGGCAGAGCAAGGAAATCTGCTTGAGGATGGCCCTCGAGAGCGATGGCAGAGAGCGTTGTCGGCGGCGGACAAGCTACGCGATAAGTTCGGCGAGTCGACGGTGTCGCTGGCGTCAGGATTAAAGGGAGGATTCCGGGAGAGAACGCAGGAGAATCCCGCAGCGGTGCCGGGAAAAAATAAGGGACAAAGCTGACTCGGGCAAAAAACGCTTTCTTCTCCTTTTTGAATTCAAAAATAGGAGAATTGGAAGGCCACTATTAACAAGTGCTTCATAACGAACGTATAGCCACACCGGCAGCTCCCGAAAAAATCCGCTTCTACTCTCAATGCGTGTAATGTCTTGGAAGACCCATGTCACAGAGGGATTCGAATGCACGATCTAGTTCGAAAATTGCGAAAGCCTGGCTCTTCCACAATCCTTTTTGCTCAGAATTTCTTCAAAGCGCCCCTAATGCTGGGCTCGGTCGTTCCGAGTTCACGATTCCTAGTCGACGATGTACTTTCCAAGATTGATTGGCAAAAGGCTCGAGTCCTTGTCGAATTCGGGCCCGGTGTTGGAACGATTACGCAAGAGATACTCAAACGCATGCGCTCGGATGCGAAACTGATAGTTTTCGAATTGAACGAGGAGTTCGTCGATTTTTTACGTGAGGAAATCAGCGATACGAGGTTGCATGTTGCGCACGCGTCGGCGGACAAGGTGCGAGAAGTACTCAGATCATTGCAGCTGGAACACGCAGACTACATCGTTTCCGGCATTCCTTACAGCACTCTGACGGATTCGATGCGGCAAGAAGTTATCGGCGAGTCGCGACGTGCCCTCGGGACAGATGGAGTTTTTTTGATGTATCAATTTACCAATGTTGCGCTGCCATATCTGAAATCTAATTTCCGTTCAGTGAAGCACGGATTTCAGTTCTGGAACATATTGCCCGCCAGGATCTATTACTGCACCCCATAAGTACTAAGGCCGAGAATCGGAATTCTTCCGCTCTCGGCCTCGTCATTACTCAATTTGAAGACGGCTAGGAAGCCCTTGCCCTATCGTTTAGCAGGTTAATTGTTAGGCGTTGCATTCGCCGCAGTTGTTGTACTGCTCGGCGCCGCACCACTCATCAATCGCGTCAGACGCGGGAAGAACGGTGTTACTTCGAACGGCATTTTGTCCCGTGCCGAAGTGATCGCGACCGGAGCTGACTTTGCCAGTTCCACATGATCGTCCCAAGCGTTCAGCTTCACACGTCCACCCAGAGGCAAAGCAGACATTTGATCCAGCTTGTTTGCATCAAGCGCCGGACCTCCTGCGATCAATCCTGACAACCGCGTCAACTGGCCAGACTTGCTGTCGACAAAACTGTTGCCCAAGTGAGCAGTCAGTAGTGCGGAAAGCTGCGGAGAGCGCGCCGAGAGTTCTTTCAGGAACAATCTTGCGGTATCAAGCTTCTGCGCATATGGCGAGTTCTTCAGCAGATCTTGAGCTTTGGTGTCAGCTGCGGTTTCTTCATCGGGGTTGTGACGGAATCCCAAATTGCTATATGTGGATTCGTCATTGAATAGCATGCGATCGTTGAAGGCGAATTTGCTGCCCAAGTTGTGTCCGAGGACGATGTGCGCGAGTTCATGCGAAAGAACCATAGCGAGGCTCGCCTCATCAGGAAGAACATCGATAAGGCCGCGGCTCACGATGATGGTATTGCCCACGCTGAAGGTTTCCAGCGGGGACGTTAGCATGACACGGGCACGAACGGGGCGGGGAAGATCGATGTTGTTCGTGACCTCGAGATTGTTGATGACAGTCTGCAAAACTTTATCGACTTCACCTTCAGGTGCGACCAATCCGGCTTCCTGCAACCGGGCGACTACGTTGTCTTCGGCCTGCTGCTGCCATTGGCGTTGAGCTTCGAGCGGAGAAGCATCGCCAGCTGCGGTGCTGTCGTCTTTTACTGAGTCAACTCGCAGCTGCGTGAGTTCGTCTTCCTTAGCAGCCTGCTTCAAATCGTACCCCCAGATGCGGCTCTGGGCCTTGAATGCCATTTTGTCTTTTGCGCCGTAGCTGAAGTCGCCTTCCTCGCTGTAGATATATGCTGGCACCCAATAGCCGGGAATCAAATTCAAACGCCAGCTATCCATGTGGAAGAAATATGCGTTCCTCGGACGCGGCGCGTAAGTGCCGTTCAAGCGCACGATGTTATAGTCCTGATCCTCGACCCAAACGCGGCCGACGAAGCGGCCTTTGCCAGCATCTTTCTTGGGTGTGATGTCGAACACCAGGCAGCGCACGTCGCCCAGAAATTCGCGGCGCACATACTTGAACTCATAATGATTGCGATCGAAGTCTTCTCGGTCGGCAAAAATCATCCAGGAAAAACCCATCGGCTGATATTCGAATTTGAAGAGCTTCGTGACTCCGCCCATCAGACTCTTTTGCAAGCTGGAATCCTTGGTCAGGTAGTCGCGGCGGTCAACGCTTTCTCCGAGGTCCATGCGACCGAGGAAGTAGTGATCTTCCTTGGGGACGGCGCCAAGCTGCTGATCAGGCTTCAAATTCTGCAGATAGGTCTCGACCAAGGGATTTCTGGTCTTGAGCATGTCCATAAGCGCATGCTCGCGCGCAATGGCGCGGTTCACGACGTCTTCCATCGTAACGACCGGTGGCAACGTCTGTGTCGCTGCAGCAGGCGGCTGCGAAGCAGCGGTATGCGCCGGCGCTGGCGTGGAGGACGCATCCGTTGTTGCAGGTTGGGATGCGACTGTCGCCGGCATTTCGCTAGGCGATGCTTGGTTGGTAGTCTGCGCGGCCGCGGTTAGCGTGGCGAGCAGGACGGCTGTGAGTAACGATTTCGTTGTGCCCATAACTCTTTTCCCTCTCTCTGTTCACATCTCGAAGTCTTAATATTGCAACCTGTGGTTCCTTATCCAGCTGCATCTTCTTGCCTGAATGTCACATAGCCAGTTGAAAGACGACATGCACGACTGCTGTGGAATCAACCGCTGAACCCTCGCGCAGAGCAGGTTTAAACTGGATCTTGTTAGCAGCCGCGACGGCTGCTTCATCGAGTCCATGTCCCAATCCGCGGACGACGCGATTCACGTGCAATTCTCCATTCGCACCGAAAAGCACTTCTAACAGGACCTCGCCTTGGAGTTGAAGATTACGAGCCTCCTGCGTGTAAGTCGGATTCGGTTTGTAAGTAATGTTGACCGGAGTCGTAGCTGGGCCATTCTCCACCAAACGCTTTGGAGTGTTAGTAGCGACCTGCTGCGCGCCGAAACCGCCAACTTGTGCCGTACCCTGACTTCTTACCTGACCTGACTGAGCAATACCGTTTCCAAAGCCGGTGCTCGTGACTGTGCCCTGGATGCCTTTAGTACCCCCGCTGCCATTTCCTTTCCCGCCTCCCGCAGGCAGATCGAATCCACCCATCTGAGTTGCAGTTAAAGGCGCGTTCTCCTTGCCAGCGCCTTTGAGTCCGTTCGGGTCACCAAACCCGCCTGTTTGCACCGTTTGCACCGGAGCATTGACGGTAACTGGGGCCGAGGTGCCGAAGGAGCCCGTGTAAATGAGTTTTGCTGGCATCGCATTCGATTGAACCGGCAATATGGGCGTTACAAACTTAGCCTCAAGGTTAGGAGCTTCGACCTTCTCCTCTTTCTTTTTGGATCTTCGGAACTCTTTTGGAACGACTAGCTTCGGGGCTGTAAACACGGGTGGCAGCGCCTTCGCCATTAACTTGGGACGTTTCTGATGCGGCTTAACAGCTTTCTGACGTGGTGCCGGTGGTGGAATAAGTTCGGTAATGGAATATTTTGGCTTTATGTTGAGGTGTTCGGGCCACAAGACTCCGACGAACAATAACAGCAGAATGAAAAGAGCCTCGATGCCGTAACTGGTGGCAATGGTGCGCCACTCCAGTTTTCGTTCCGGCAGAAGACCCATCTCGAAATTGTCAGGCATAGATCTCCATCAGCTCCTAAAGAGGAACCCGGGCCGGGGGGCGAGGACGCGGGTGGAGTTCTCAAAGTACGGGAGAATGGACACGGGGTAAACGTGTCTGGTGGGCGTGTACTAGGGTAACCGTCGCCGTTTCAATTTGAGACCGTGTCTAGTTTTGGGAAAGAGGATATGCGGCACGCTGCTTGCGGAGGCGTGCAAAAAAGTAGAAGACTGGAACACCCGACAGAATAACTAGTGATCCCAGCGCTGAATTGCGGAGGTTGTCGGTGAACGTGTAGTAGAGCAATACCGCGGAGGCGAGCACAAACAGGGCGGGAACGATCGGATATCCCCAAACACGGTAAGGACGTGATGCATTAGGGTCGCGCCGACGAAATACAAAGACAGTGCTGCTGGCGATCATGTAGAAGAGCCATTCGGAGAAAATGGCAAGCGAGAACAGTTGGCGGAAACTACCTCCCAACAGCAGCAGCAAAATGGCAAGAATTGCTTGAACAATAATCGCGACCGAGGGTGTGTGGAATTTCGCATGGACCTCGGCCATTGCCGAGAAAAAATAGCGATCCCGCGCCATAGCAAACGGCACACGCGCTCCACTCATGATTGTGCCGTTGAGAGTGACTAGCATTGAGATCGCCATGCCGATTGAAACTATACTGGCGCCGACTGGGCCCAGGACCAGCGCAATTGCATCAGACGCCGGACGCGGAGTCGCCGCAACTGCCGCTGCTGGCAATACGAACTGCACGGCAGCGTTGACTAGCATGTAAAGCGCAGCAACGACCGCAACGCCCGCAATCAATGCGATGGGAATATTGCGCTCAGGTTGACGGATTTCGCCAGCCACCATGTTCAGATCGTTCCATCCGTCATACGCCCAGAGCGCTGCAACCAGCGCCGCCATAAACCCAGCGATTCCTCCTTCCGCGCCGTCGTAGCTGCCTCCGAAGTGACTCCAGCTTCCCGCGGCGTAGCTGAAGCCAATTGCTACGATGGCAAGGATCATTCCTACCTTTAGCAGAGTGAATACCAGTTGGAATTCTCCCGCTCGTTTGATTCCGATGTAATTCAAGAACGAGATCAGAACCGTAACAAGGATGGCGAACAACTGTCCGAAGGTGATTGCAAATGGATGGTCAATCACATTGTGGCTGAAAAAATAAAACGCGGAAAAGTTCCCCAGAATGCGCACGATAGCAATGGTCACACTGGCGATGGACGCGGGTTTAGCGATGACGAACCACGTCCATGCATAAAGAAATCCAGCCAGTGGTCCGTACCCATCACGGACATACACGTATTCGCCCCCTGCCTGGGGCTTCATCGCGCCGAGTTCCGCATAGGTGAGGGCGCCGAAAAATGAAAGTAAGCCGCCCACAATCCAAGCCAGGTATACGAGTTTGGCCGAGCCAACGGCCTGCATCATTTCAGCCGGCACCAAGAAAACGCCACTTCCAATGATCGTGCCCACCACTACGGCAGAGGCATGGCTCACGCCAAGATCGCGGGAGAGTTCGGGACGAGTTTGCGTAGATGTAGCCACTAAAGGGAATGAGTATACGTGAATGTGATCAGGAAACTTCCGCTTTGACGCTGAGCTTTGCGATTTTGCCGCGAAGAAGGCTCGCAATATATCCAACGCTGAACGTGACGATCGTTCCTAGGACGACGTACCAAGTCCATGGCACACGCGTTCCCAGCCATATATAGAGTTCTATTGCCAAGCCACATGCCATGCCTACGATTGCGCCGCTCTGGTTTGCGCGTTTCGTGAGAACTCCCAGCAGAAACACTCCTAATAGTGCCCCGTAGGCGAGGGATGCAATCTGCAGCCCGACTTCAATCACCCGGCCTACTTTGTGCAGTGACAACACTGCCAATCCGAAAAGCACCAGGGCCCAAATCAACGTTGAAATTCTCGAGAGGCGCATCTGAATGCGGTTATCCAAATTTGGATGGCGCCGCAGGTAAAAATCCATCATCGAGCTAGATGAGAGGGAGTTCAGCGCTGCGCTTAAGTTTGACATGGCTGCTGCCAAAATCGCAGCGATCAGCAAGCCAGAAATTCCGTGCGGCATCTTCGTGACAATGAAGGTCGGATAAATGCGGTCCGCAAGGCCAAATGCTGCAGATGGGGCGTGATAGTAAGCAAACAGCATAACGCCCACGATAAGAAAAAGGGCGAACTGGAAGAGAATAGCAATTCCGCTAGAGAGGAGGGCCGTCACGGATTGCCGCTGGTCGCGAGCTGCCAGTAGTCTCTGAACAATCAGCTGATCCGTCCCGTGACTGGCTGTGGTAAGAAATGCTCCGCCAATCAGTCCTGCCCAGAACGTGTACGGTTTCCACAAAGTCGGAGTGAAGTCGAACACCTGCAGTTTATGAGCGCTTGCCGCGATAGTGTGAATGCTTGTCCATCCTCCCGGAATCAGGTGCAAGATGGTAAACACGCCGACCAATGTTCCACCGACGTAGATGAATGTTTGGACAACATCAGTCCAGATGACTGCCGCCAATCCGCCTTCAAATGTGTAGACCAGCGTTAGTGCAGTAATGATTGCGATAGAGGCAATTTCACCAGTCCCGAGTGCAATCGCTACAACAATTGAGACGGCATAGACACGCACTCCTTCTGCCGCGGCCCTCGTGAGCAAGAACAATCCTGCGGTCAGTGAGCGTAGTGTTCGTCCGAAGCGGCGTTCAATCAGTTCGTAGGCAGTAAAGAGATCGCCGCGAAAATATTGCGGCAGAAGGATGAAGCTGATAATGATCCTTCCTGCTAGGTATCCGACCACCACCTGCAGAAACGTGAGATTCGTATCGTAGGCGAGGCCCGGGATGCTAATGATCGTCAACGTGCTGGTTTCGGCCGCCACGATGGAAAGCGCGATGGCCCACCAGGGTATATTGCGGTCGGCAAGAAAATAATCACGAAGCGAGCGCTGGCGTTTGCGGAAGCGAAGTCCGAACAGAGTTATACCCGCAAGATATAGCGCGATAATGACGAAGTCGAGAGTGTTTAAGCCCATCGGATTGTTCATTATGCAGGGCAGAAGGCGGGAGTGGTAGTGAGACAGTGAGAACGCTGATAGAAGCGACTATCGAAGGCAATGAAACTCGCGGCGAGCAAGCTCTAGCTGCGATCCTATGATAGAACTACGCTCGTGGCTTTCTTCCTCGGAATTGACGGTGGCGGCAGTAAGACTTCCTGTTTACTCGGCGACGAAACCTCGGCACTTGGAAGCGGGACAGGTGCCGCTAGCAATGTGGTTCGCGTCGGAGAAGCATCGGCGCGCCAGTCGCTTACTGAAGCCATACACCAGGCTTGCTCTGACGCGAACATAGCTCCACAGCAGATCTCTCGGACATGCGTTGGAGTTGCTGGCGGTGCGCGCAAGGACGTGGACGATATAGTGCGTGAAATCGTTGCGGAAATCGTCGCGGGAGAGATTGAGGTAGTAGGCGACATGGTGATTGCGCTGCAAGCTGCCTTCGGCGACGGGCCCGGCGTGATTGTGATCGCTGGCACGGGATCAATTGCGTATGGCCGGAATACGAATGGAGAGACAGCGCGGTCGGGCGGTTGGGGATTTGCAATCTCCGACGAAGGATCTGGACATTGGATCGGTCGCGCCGCCGTAGCAGCCATAATGCGGGCCCATGATGAAGAAACCCAAACTCGATTATCAGAAAGCATTCTAAATACGTGGCATCTCAAGGATCGCGAGCAGTTGGTTCTCGCCGCGAATGGAAGTCCAGCGCCCGATTTTGCTGCTTTGTTCCCAAGTGTAGTTTCCGCGGCAGCTTCCGGCGATACAGTCGCTATTCGGGTCCTTGAGAGTGCGGCCAACGAGCTTTCTGGTCTTGCGAAGACGACAATCAAACGTTTGTTTCCGGAAGGCCAGACAGTGAAGATCGCCATGATTGGCGGAGTATTTGCCCACAGCGGGACTGTACGTGAAGCTTTCTCGAAAAGGTTGATCGCTGAATACGCAGAAATAAATTCGAATATTGTCGAGCCGGTGCTCGGAGCAGTTGCATTGGCCCGCAAGATAAAGGCATAGAAGTCCACCCGAAATTTTATTTGGCTGTTGCGGCCTCTTCTGGTTCGCTGACACCTTTGCGGCGCAGCAAAGCGACTAAGGCTTGATACAATCGGGCGCGCGTTTCAAAACGTTCATGGGCGCGAGTGATATAGCGAACGTGTACCTCTACGCCAGAAGTCGTCGGCCTGAGATTTACCGCTGGAGTTGCCGTAACTGATTGCACACGGTAGCGCGTTGTAGCTTCTTTCCATTCCTTCTCGGCTGCTCGCGCGTTTGCATCCGTTTCCTTCTCGACCATTTTTTGAATTGACTCAATGATCGGATAAGGATCCTCGGAAGACGGAACCATGATCTCGAGTTCATCCCACAGCCATTGACCCGTTGTGGAAAAATTAAAGTAGTGTCCCTCAATTGCGTAGCTGTTCACGAATGAGACTTTACGACCCGTGGGATGGCCCGTATCTGTCCAATTGCCAGTTTCAAGTAGCACAGTCCTGAACAAACTAACTTCGATCACTTCGCCGACGACGCCATTGATTTCGACCCAATCGCCTACTTTGATTCCGTTGCGGCCCATCAATACGAACCAACCGACGAACGCGACGATAAAGTCTTTTAGAGTCACCGTGAGCCCCGCACCCGCCAAGCCTAAGATCGTCGGCATCTGCTGGGGAGCGCCAAAGACTATGAATAACGCCAGCAGCACGCCAAGCACCTGTACCACGAAACGAATGACAACGCGAAGCGTTCGAATACGGTTATGTTCTGTGCTGGCGGCAGGAAGAAAGTGATCAATTGCGAGTCCGGTCAAATACACGGCAAAGAAAATGAGGATGATCCAGAGAACAAATTGAATCACTCGATGCATTACCGTACGCTGCTGTAGCGCGACTAAGACAAGCCAATTCCCGTAGGCGTCACGAATCTCTTGATGATCTTGAATACGTTTGTCAAAATCCGTCAGGTCTTTCTTTACGTCTGAGAGGCGATTGAGCGAGGTAACCGCTGTATCGGTCGCTTCGGCGTAATCGCCAGCATCCCCACTGCCTGAGGTGAGTTGGCTAATAGCTTGTTGCGTGATCGTCTGGTCGTCTGAGCCCTGGGTTTTGAGTTGGTTTAATTTGTCATGGGATTGAGTGAGCTTTGTCGCGTTTTGGTCCGCCTCGTCCCGTGCTTGGTTCAACGTAGCTGCCTTGTTGTGGAGAGCATGCCATTCGGTAAGTTGTCCCCACAAGGTATCGGAGCGGTAATTTACGGCTGTATTAGCGCTTGCTGTGGAACGGCTCTGATCAAGCGCATGCTCAGCAGTTTCGTGGGTAGTGAATTGGTTTTGGATGGGAGTTCGTGGATCAGTTCCAGAACGGTCTATCTCTTCCTTCACATCGCTGACTTCATCTCCGTCAAGTTCCACCTGTACCTGCAGTAGCTCAAGCTGTTGTTGGAGGTTGTCCTTGCGGTCTCCAGTTGCCGCGTCGACTTGTTCTTCAATTCGTCAAGGCGCGCTTGGTCTTTCGCAACTCCAGCTTCGGCTTTGCTCAGGCGATCAAAGAGTTCGCGATTTTGAGGCGAGGCTTGATCGACTTTATTTCCAGCGTCTCGTAACGCTTGCGCAAAGGCGAGATCGACTTCGTGGTCACTCACTCGCTCCGCTTCTTGCGCGAAACGCCGCTCCTGGGGTGTTGCTGCGCTAGGCGCAAGACTCCGTGCAGTCTGCGGTGGTTTTTCATCTACCGGAGGTGGCTTTACGGATTTCTTTGAAGCTTTCGACAATGCAGGCTGCGCTGATTCGCGGGTCAGCATAAGCCCCGCAATGGCGGCAAGGACCAGCAGTAAGAGCCCGGCAATTATCAGCAGTTGACGAGATTTCATGATTCTCGCGGCGTTGGCAAATCCTGCCGCGGATCATTATACGGTCAGAACACATGTAGGAGGTCCAGCAAAGCGATCGCCTCGGGAGCCTCCGGGTGCACTGGCGTAATCTTCTTCCCATGCCAATAGGAACCTAGAATCTCCATCTATGACTACGCAATTACTGGCATTTGCTGAACGGCCATGGCGTCGCGTTCCGATGCCAGCTCTTATCGCGTGGCTCACGTTTTATGCAGCTTTTCTCCTGTATGCCTTCCAGAAGCATGGCGATTTTCTTTTGATTGATTTTGTGAACTTGGTTGTGCACGAAGGTGGTCATCTCCTATTCGGCTGGCTCGGGGCTACGCTCGGACTTTGGGGAGGGACCATTCTGCAATGGCTGGTGCCTGCACTGTTGGCAGCCTATTTCCTTAGGGAGCGCCAGACCACCGCATTTGTATTCTGTACATTTTTCTTTTTCGAAAACTGGTTATACACCGCAACATACATGGCGGATGCGCGGGCTATGGCGTTGCCGCTGGTCACGGTTGGAGATCCCGACTTTGCCGAGCACGATTGGAATACGATGTTCTCCAGTTTGGGTGTATTGCCATATGACACATCGATTGCTTCCGTAGTTAGACTGCTAGGTTGGGCGGGAATGTTGGGTATTGTGATTTGGCTGATGGTGCGAAGTCTCCGAGACAGAGCGCCTGCGCACTTCTAATCTTCGAAACTCCGGCGATTAAAACGTTCCAATATTTTCATCTTGCTGTGGCCAGCTTCATTCCTCATGCGAATACGTTAGGAACGTCTTCTGCTTTGCGGTTTTTAATGCTTTTGTAGGCTGCATCGATAATCTCCTGATTTTGCCAGCCTTCTTCTCCGAGAACAGGGAACTTCTCTTTGCCTTCAACTGCAGCCGCAAAAGAGTCAACTTGCCGCGCATAGGCTAAGGAATTCGACACTGTCTCGGTTTCGACCACATCCCAACCTCGGCGCAGTTCCAGCTTGATTGGCCTCTCGACGTTGAATCCATTGTCGGCCCGCAGGACTCCGCTTTCGCCCACGAATTCGAGCGGTGTGCGATATTCAGCGCGGAATGAAACCAAGACCGACGCAATCGTGCCTCGCGAAAATTCCAAAGTCAGCACTGCCGCAGCCTCAAGATCTCCGGAGACGTCATCCGACATAGCCCTGGCGCTTACCCGTAGAACCTCGTCTTGCAGAATGAAACGCAGGGCATCGATTGAGTGCACGCCGACGTCAGCTATTGGTCCTCCTCCCGCGACCTTCGGATCGTACAGCCACTTGCGTGCGTGATCCGCTTTTCCTGGAAACGAAAATTCAGAACGGGCGAATATGGGTTTGCCGATTTCTCCTGCGGCGATGCGATCCCGAAGTCGAGCTGTGCTTTCTTCAAAACGGAATATTTGCGCGATTCCTAGCAACACATTCGCTTTCCGACCAGCCTCGACCATCTGCCGACACTGGTCGGCATTTACTCCCATTGGCTTCTCGCAGAGTACAGGTTTACCCGAGTCAATGGCCGTAAGCACGTCTTGCAAGTGGCAAGCGTTTGGAGTCGTTACGAAAATCGCGTCAACTTGGGGTGAACGGCATAAGTCCTTCGCTGAATCAAAAGCTAGCGGAATGTCGAATTGACGCGCAGACTCTTTCGCTTTCGCCATATCACGCCGAGAGAGACCCATCACCCGGCAGTTCTTAGCCAGCGCGAAGCCCGGCATGAGTCGCTTGACCGCATGCAGTCCGAAACCGAGGATGCCAAAATTGACCATGAGAAATGTTATAGCTCAACTTAAGTGACCCAAGTTTACTTGGTAAGAAACATTGAGTTTGAACCCGCGCCTGTCGATGGGCCATTTGAGGTGGTGGTCAAAACACCGGTTGTGAGATTCACGGAGAATTCGCCGATTGTCCCAGTGTTTCCGCTGCCTACGAAAACATAATTCCCTGACGTGGAATCGTTCAACATGAAGGAAGCGCCAGCGCCTCCCGTAATTGTGGCTGAATTCGTGTTCACGGCGGGTATGCCGGTAGCCGAGTCGAGCTTGTACTCCGAAATATTGCTGGAGGCAGTATTGGCAACGTACAAAAAGGTTCCCGAGGAGTGAACAAGGACTTGGACAGGGGTTGTTCCTGTCGCTATGGTGGAGTTTTGGACAAACGTAAGTGCCCCAGTACTTGAATTTATGCTGTACGCCGAGACAGTGTTGGCGTTTACATCAGTTACATACATGAAGTGCTCGGCAGGATCGATAGCGAATGAACGAGGCGCACCCCCGATAACAAATGGAGAGCCAGACACTGGCGTCAACGTACCTGCACCTGAGGCAATGGCGTAAGCGGAGATCGCAGTAAGGTTGGGATTCAGAACGTATAAGAATTTTCCGCTTGGGGAGACCATGATTTTGCTTGGATTTAAGCTGGCGGCGAAAGGAGATCCGGAAATTTCCGTGAGGGCGCCGCTTCCGGAATTTACCGAGAATACGGAAATAGTGTCGGACGAAAAATTCGTCACAAACAGGAAGTCGCCGCCGGCGGTCATGCTCATGGAAGAAGGGGAAATACCCGTTGAGGTGCGAGGAAGAACTTCAGAGAGCGCTCCGGAATTGCTGTCAATTTGGAAAAGTGAAATGTCATTCTGAGCCTGATTTAGGGCATAGGCGAACTTTTTCGAGGGATGCACATTCACTGCCGTAGGCGAGGTGAAGTTGTTGGGCGAGCTGGGTGAAATCGGGAAAGAAAATGGCGATCCTACGACAGAAGTGAAACTTCCAGACCGATTATCAACACGAAACGCCGAGATCCCTGTCCCGGCGGTAACGTACGCAAGATGCGAACCCGCTGGAGCTGTGGTGGACGAGGATGAAGACGAACCGCATCCGGAAAGACCCGCAAGCATTAAGCACGCGGAAAACAGGGCTACAGCTTTGGCTTGCATATCAAACCTCTTCAGAAAGTTTAGGAATTTCGTCCGCCGCAGAGTTTGCCGCTCATTTGCCGCCAAATCGAAATACAAAGCCAGTCGAGACACGTATATTGCCTTGGGTTTGTCCCAATGTACTCGCATTTATATAGTCCACCTGAACGATTCGGTATGAAAGCTTGGCGGAGAGGCTTTTCTCAACGCCGCCACCCACCGCTATCGCACGCCCTAGGCTGGAAAGTCCAACAGGTGATTGTCCATTGATTTCCACGCGATCTCTTGCTCTGCCATACAAGAACCGTCCAAACACCGTGTAACCTCGGAAATCAGTTGTAACTTGGGGTCCCACCATGAAGTTGTATTCCCTGAAACCTGATCCGTAGTGACCGCTAACGTCAACCACGAGACCGAGTTCGCGGTAAAGATGGGGAGCCGTCAGGGATCCATTCCATCCATTCAGATTGGAATTGCTCGGATAGCCCAATGGCTTGCTGTCAAATCGCAAATACGAGTAGCCACCAAACAGTTCCAGCTCGGGCGCGTGCTGAGCTGATGCAGGCAAGCAGGACAGCGCAGGAGCAAGCGAAATTACCAACTTAAAAATGTTCTTGGAGAAACGGCTGAGCAGTCGAATATTAGGCATTAGTGGGCGCTAACCAACTTTCATCCAGTGTTGTAGAGTAACAGGCAATATAGCAGTTCCGTTTTCTGGGATGTTCGCTATTAGAGTGAGATGCGTTCTGTCACTCAGCAACCTGTTGAGAATTTGATGACCGGCAACATTAGTAGGACCTGACTGCAGCGCATAAGTGCGCCGCTAAGCTTGCGCGGGAGCCATTTCTAAACGCACATTGGATTGTAATTATTTGTAATCCTTTCTGGGAAGCCCGTTGCGGCGGAATCGTCCATGGTTAAATTAATTGACTTGCCAGAGTGTCACTCATAACATATCCGCACTTACTGGCTTGCTTGCTCCCACAATGATTGGCGAAGTTTTAGGGCACTATCGAGTACTGGAAAAAATCGGCGCTGGCGGGATGGGCGAAGTCTACCGCGCAAGCGACGATCGCCTTGGCCGGGAAGTAGCCATCAAAGTTCTAAAAGCCTCTCTAGCTAATGACAAAGACCGCCTGCGCCGGTTTGAGCAGGAGGCACGCGCGGCCGCTGCCCTGAATCACCCTAACATTGTGGCCATTTTTGACACCGGTTTGCATAACGGCGCGCCCTATATTGTCTCGGAATTGCTCGAAGGCCAAACGCTCCGGCAGAAACTAATGACTGGAGCGTTACCCATCCGTCATGTCACTGACTATTCCTCACAAATTGCACGTGGTTTAGTCGCAGCTCACGAAAAGGGCATTATCCACCGTGACCTGAAGCCGGAGAACCTGTTCGTCACCCACGACGGGCGCGTAAAAATTCTGGATTTTGGCATTGCGAAATTAACCACAATCGACAAAAACCAAGAGCAGTCGGCAGCCAGTATGACAACCCAGACGAAGAGTGGTTCGGTTATGGGCACGGTCGCATACATGTCTCCGGAACAGCTTCGCGGCAAAACGGTTGATCACCGCACCGACATCTTTGGACTCGGCGTGATTCTGTATGAAATGTTAACTGGCAGGCGAGCTTTTTCCGGCGAAACGGAAGCCGACACAATGATGGCCGTGCTGCGAGAAGAGCCGCAGCAAATGATTTTGCTCAGGCGGAGCATTCCGATCGCCTTCGAACGCATTGTTCAACATTGTCTTCAGAAAGAACCAGAGGAACGCTTTCAGTCAGCCCGGGAATTAGTTTTCGCGCTGAGTACTGTGTCGGATGTTACGGCAAGCAAACCTGTAGTTGCGTTTCGCGGCGGGATAGTGCCATGGCGAAAATCGTTACCGTGGGTTGCAGCGGTGTTGGTCCTGGGGTGTGCCGGCTTTTTCCTGGGAGAGCGTCTCAAATCTGCCTCGGCCCCGGTGTACAGCCGCCTGACTTTCCAGCGAGGCACAATCTATTCGGCCCGTTTTACACCAGATGGGGGCAGCATCATTTATGGCGCGTCTTGGAATGGACGGGCTCTCGAAATTTACTCCACCCTGGCCAACGCTCCCCTCGCGCATCCGCTGGGAATATCCTCAGCAGACTTGCTAGCCCTGTCCCGCACTAATGAATTGGCTCTTTCTGTGAATGGGATGCACGGCGGACATTTGGATTTTGTAAATGGAACATTGGCCAGCGAACCTGTAGCAGGTGGCGCTCCACGCGAAATACTCGAAGACGTGCGTTGGGCAGACTGGAGTCCGGATGGAAAGCTGGCGGTGGTGCACCATGTTCCGGGCCGGATCCGCCTGGAATATCCAATTGGAAACGTGCTCTACGAGACGACAGGAACGATCAGTCATATTCGTATTTCTCCCCAAGGAGACAGAATCGCTTACATGGATCATCCTGAAGCCTCGGATGATCGCGGCTCAGTTTGCATCACAGACACGGCTGGCCATCGCACGACACTGTCGTCCGGATGGGATTCAGAAGATGGATTAGCCTGGTCGCCTAAGGGAGACGAGGTGTGGTTCACCGCTGTCGAGAACGGCAATGATCGTGAGTTGTGGGCTGTCAACTCCTCGGGAAAGCGACGACAAGTCCTGGGCGTTCCGGGGGGAATCACGTTGCAGGATATTGCCGCGGACGGACGCGTTCTCTTCACTGTTGATAATGAACGCTTGGCAATGGAATGGTCCGGGAAAGAGAAGCGGCAGACGCAAGAACTTTCCTGGTATGACTGGACGGAAGCGAAAGATGTTTCGGAGGATGGGCGATGGGTTTTGTTTGAAGAGAGTGGCCAGCCTACTGGACCGCATTACGCCGTGGGTATCCGCAAAACCGATGGTTCACCTCCGATACGACTTGGCGAGGGTACCGCAGGAGGATTGTCTCCAGATGGCAAATGGGCCGCATCCGTATTCACGGGGACACTGGAGCACCTGACCTTGTTCCCGGTCGGGACGGGGCAACCCCGCGAATTGCCATTGCCGGGACTCGAGCATCTGCTGAATGGGGCAGCGCGATTCTTGCCGGACGGAAAGCGGGTTGTGGTGGTTGGAAGCGAGCCGGGCAAATCGATCCGCAGCTACATTACTGATATTTCTGGAGGCGCGCTGCGCGCGGTAACTCCGGAAGGTATCTCGGCCATGATGCCATCCCCTGACGGGAAGTATCTTGCTGGGGCACGAGGGAAAGACGGAGTTGTTTTGTTTCCGGTCGATGGTGGCCAGAGCGTTACGGTAACGGGTGTGGATACGAGCTATTCTGTCGCCGATTGGTCCGCGGATAGTAAAGCTGTTTATATTTATAGATCCGGAGAAGTTCCGCTCAAAATTTATCGGCTGGAGATTGCGACTGGAAGGAAAGACTTGCTGCGCGAGCTGGTCCCTGCGGACCGGGCCGGCGTTGTTTCGATTGGCCCTGTAGTCAGTACGCAGGATGGATCACAGTTTGCCTATAGCTACTACCAAACGCTTTCGGTTTTGTATGTCGCGTCTGGATTGAAATAGATGTTGGTTGACTAGTTAATCAAATTCAGCCGGCTCCCGCTCTAGTCCAGTCTCCCTTGGAAGCTTTCTCGCACATAGTGGAAGAAAATCGAGGTAGATGTATAGCCTGGGGGCAAAACGTCTCGGGAGTGCGGGATTTCTCCACCACAATAGATTAGCGAGTCGCCGAGGCCCTGAAAGACGGTCGCTTTTCCTTTGCTGGTGTGCAGATGTATAGGCCAAGGCGTTTCGTGACGCGGTTCAGGGGAAAAATCTAAGCAAAAGGTGATGCTGAATTCACATTGTTCGCGGTCAGTATGAATCTCGAGGTTGGCCCCGCTCTGGTAAGAACCGAGATAGGTATAAGACGGCTTCACCGGCTGCCCGACGATCGCGCTTACGGTTGGTGTTAGTTGTTGATGAAAAAACCGCGACACGCTTTCGTTCTGTGCGCCATATCGGCGTGCTGTTTGAGAGTCTCCTAATTTCAGCCTGCCCCGACGGATCAGTAGTCGATAATAACGACGCAGGGCCGAGATGTGAAAAGGATGGATAAGGCGACCGATGGGGACATATTTTCGCTGAGAGAATTTCGTTGCACAAAGCTCGATGTCAGTCTCCCAGTGCCTTCGCCTCGCTGAGTCGTAATCGGGCGGAACCAGTACCCCTGCCATCGCGAGGACTCGCCTGCGTTCGGGGGAGAGCGCGGTTGGAGCTTGATTGCCCGGGCGCATTCCCGCCATTATTGACATAAATTCAGGTTCTACCCAGAAGGGAAGGGCAGCCCGGCTGCCGATCGCTTTGATCCAGATAACGTCTCCTCGAAGGTCAAAATTGTCCAACGATGGAGCGAGGTGCTGCAGCGAATCTGGCAATCCATTTCGAGCGAACTGAAATTGAGGATTTACAAAGAGCGGACGCTCAGCCGAATCCTCCCGTGGCTCGTCCTGGAGGTAGCGTTCCGGAACGAGGTGATCCGGCTGTTCGTCCAGGCGGCAATAAAAAAGCCGCTCGGGGAAGTTAGTGTGGTCCGCCATAAAATCTGTGGCAGACCCATAGCCAATTCCAAGATCTAGCGATGAAGCCATCCGTTCACCGTGAAGCGGCTGTCCGCGAATGCCTTCGCAGAGCTATCTATCGGTGTAATCTCATGCAGCAATGAACTGGGAAACAGAACGATCTGGTTTTGTCGAGGCATAATAGCACGATAATTCTCGGTGGCTACGTAAGCTCCGTTCTCCCATCGCGAATCGTATAGCCGCAATTCGCCCCCCTGAAACCTCTTTGGTTCCCTATGAAAGAAGTAGACGAAGGTAAGCTCTCGCGAGTTGAGGTTTTCATGACCGTTATCGCTATGGCAGCGGAAATAATCTCCGTGATTACTGGCGGTAATCTGGACTTCTGCGTGTGTGGGAGAAAACGGCTGTAACCCGAGCTTTTCCACCACCCTTGCTAAACAGCTTTGTATCCGATTGAGGATCACATCGCGATGCGCGCCCGCGTCCATAAGGACGCGCGATCGCCTACACTCGAAATCGACGGCTCCAGCCGTGAGCCCGGGAGAAATAACTTCGCTGATTTCAAAGTCCATTTCCCGTTGAAAAGTGTCCTGCATCAAGTTGTTCAACTCTTCCGGTGCAAGAAATTCCTCAAAGAGGACGCATTGTGCGGTTAAAACCTCGGGGAGGTCCCTTGTGCTTGGCCTCCTTCCTTCGAAATTCATGGCAGTCGACGCGCCCGGATTCGGGCCAGGCGTGCGCGGCACTTGCACGGGTGGGGTCGGGGTAGGTGAACCCGGTCCCATACGCACGACGGAGCTAATTGCTGGGGGTGTAGGGCCGGGATTGCGCGGTACTTGCATCGGAGAAGGTGAAGGAGGTGAACCGGCACCTACTTGGATTGGAATACTTAGATCGGAGAATTCAGAGTCGAGCTCCAGTAGCAGGCGTTCTATGTCTGCACCCAGATTCTTATACATTCGCTCTGCAATGATCTCTCCCGCAAGCCGGGCAATTGACTGAGGCAATGGACGGTCGTTGGTTTGTGCAGAAATCCTGGCTCGGGCTATAAGACGTGAGATGAGGTCCCGTTCTGCGGTGCTCAAAACGTTTTCGTCAGAAAGTACGTGTTGAGAAAGAACCCCGGCTACTTTGGCTGTGGACATCTACGTGGGACCTCCTAGTAAGACACACTAATCCACGCGCTTGCAGTCGACGTTAAATGCGAAGGGGGAGACCACAATAACAAACGTAAGGCTGTGGATAAACAAGAATTATTTCGCGAGCGGTGGCGGGTTGAGGGATTGCAACACGTCGCTTAACTCTTACGAAGTGCTTACTTGTTCGCCATGGCTCCGACCAACGACTCGAAAATCTTAAATCCCTCGACGCAGCCTAGCTCCGGCTCGCTAGCACGTTCCGGGTGGGGCATCATCCCAAGGACATTGCGGCCGGGGTTACAGATGCCAGCGATACTGTCCAGTGATCCGTTAGGATTAGCCGCTTGGCTAACTTCACCACTTTGGTCCGCATAACGAAACACGATGCGTTTATCGCGGCGTAACTCCTGGAGAGTTGCGTCATCGCAAAAATAATTCCCCTCCATATGACCTACGGGGATTGTGAGAACGTCCCCCTCACGACAGGAATTAGTAAACGGAGTATCGGTGTTCTCGACGCGCACATGCACCGGCTTACAAATATATTTCAGGCCGACGTTGCGCATCAGCGCGCCGGGTAGTAGCCCTGATTCGCAAAGAATCTGAAAGCCATTGCAGATCCCGAGGACTAGTCCCCCGTTCGCAGCAAACTTGCGAACCGATTCCATCACCGGGGAAAACTTCGCGATAGCGCCGGTGCGAAGATAATCACCATACGCAAATCCGCCAGGCACGATAACGGCATCGCAGTTCTGTAGGTCATGCGAGTCATGCCATAGAAACGTAACCGGCTGTTTTGCAACTTGCTGGATAGTCCAGTACGCGTCGTGATCGCAATTCGATCCGGGGAAGATGATGACGCCAAATTTCATCAGTTTTCCTCTTGGAGATGATTCATTTTAACATGTTGAAATCAGCTCGTCCGACTCGACACGGCTGCTAACGAACTAAAGGGGTCAACATAAAAGATTGAAATTCGGAGAACATCTACGCCTCACGGGCAGAGCGCTCAAGAGTTGGTTCATTGCCCAACTGTTGGATTCGTGTTCTGTTGGAATTCTGTGGTGGGTCGGGCTCTATGTTCTGAAAGTTCCATGGGCACCGCTCTGGGCGTTTCTGGCTGCGATCTTGCAATTTGTTCCCCATCTTGGCCCAGTGCTGGGATTGATTGGTCCGGTTCTCGCGGCAACCGCTCACTGGAGGGATTGGCAACATCCGGCCTATGTTCTGATCCTTTATGCGGCAATCGCGGTGATCGACGGATTTGTGCTTCAGCCGATGATCATGAAACGAACATCGAAGGTGCCGGTCTGGGCGTCAATCTTAACGCCAATAGTATTTGGATTCACGTTGCCGTTCTGGGGAGTCCTGCTGGCGCCGCCTTTGCTGGCGGTGATTTTCGCATATCGATCCAAGACCAAAGAGCAGATTCCGTAAACGTTTTAGATCGCAATTTCGATTTGCTTATGACCATGGTCCGAGTCTTGGGTTTAGTAACGCGTGCTATAATTTCAGGTTGTCCGCGTTGATTTCGTCACTTAGATAGCAACGCCAATCCAGTTGATTTCATACGAGGTATCGTCATGTCCGGCCACTCAAAATGGGCCACAATCAAGCATAAGAAGGGGGCGCTGGATGCCAAGCGCGGGAAGATTTTCACCCGTCTTATCAAGGAAATCACGATTGCTGCAAAGAACGGAGGCGGCGATCCAGACGCTAACCCACGGCTGCGTGGTGCCATCGCTGCTGCAAAAGCCGAGAACATGCCGCAGGACAACATTAAGCGCGCAATTCAGCGGGGTACGGGCGAATTACCGGGCGTGTCCTATGAAGAATTTGTTTTGGAAGGTTATGGTCCCGGCGGAGCGGCAGTTCTTGTCGACATCAGCACCGACAATCGCAATCGCACAGTTAGCGAGATTCGTCATGCGTTCGGAAAAAACGGCGGGAATATGGCGGAAGCGGGCGCGGTTTCATGGATGTTCCACAAGAAGGGAAGCATCTCAGTTCCGAAATCAGCAGCCAAGGAAGATGATTTGATGGCCTTAGTTCTCGAGGCCGGAGCCGAAGACTTGAACGACGATGGTGAGAACTGGGAAGTCCTGACTGAGCCATCGGCATACGAGACTGTGCTGGAGGCAGTCAAGAAGGCTGGGATCGAGCCGGTATCTTCAAGCGTGGCTATGGTTCCGCAGAATTACATTAAGCTGGAAGGACAGGCAGCAAATACGATGATCCGTCTCATGGAAGCACTCGAAGATCAGGACGACGTGCAGAACGTGCATTCCAATTTCGACATTGATCAGAAATTGCTGGAGGAAGTCGCGGGATAACTCTACGCAGAGTCTCACACTCAAGCCGCCTTGCGAGGCGGCTTTTCTTGTTAGTGAATTCCGTTCGAGCTCCTTGGTTTCGAGGTTAGCGGAACTTCTTCCTGAGTCATTCCAAAGTTTTCAACACTCTAGTGCATAAGTTTGTGGAAAAGCCGGGTAGTATCTCCGTAAGTAACTCCAGCAGAGATGCTTTTACACCTTGCACAAAGTAGAGTGCTAGCACGTTGGTGCTAGGCCGTATAGAGGACTGCAAGTGGTTGCAAAGAATGCATTGAAGATCAGACTCGACAAGTTGCTTCTCGAACGCGGTATTGTGACCTCACGTGAACGAGCGCAAGCTCTCATAATTGCGGGCAAAATTTTGGTTGACGGCCAGAAGGTTGAAAAGTCTGGAGCGGCGGTCGATTCAGAAGCCAGCATAAAACTTCTGGGTGCGGATTTAAAGTTCGTGAGTCGCGGAGGACTGAAGCTAGAAAGGGCGCTGGACCACTGGCACATCGACGTGACAGGCAAGAAATGCCTTGATGTCGGCACTTCTACCGGAGGCTTCACTGATTGTCTTCTGCAAAGCGGTGCAGCGCACGTCACTGCCGTCGACACCGGGCATGGCCAGATTGATTTCTGTCTGCGGCAGGACCCCAGAGTACGGCTTTTAGAAAAGACGAACGCACGTTATCTCACGCGCGATCAGCTTGGCGAGCTTATTGATCTTATTGTCATGGACGTTTCGTTCATCTCAGCAACCCTGGTGCTACCTGCTGTCATTTCGTCAGCTTTTCCAGAATCGCAAGCCGAGCGGCGAGGTCGGCAAATAGTAGTGCTGGTAAAGCCACAATTCGAAGTAGGGCGTGAGTTTGTAGGCAAGGGCGGTATTGTGCGCGACAAAGCGGCGCAGTTGGGGGCTGTCGAAAAAGTTCGGGAGAGTTTACGCGCCCTAGGTTGTCTCAGCACAGACGTGATCGAATCTCCAATCTTGGGCGCGGAAGGAAACCGCGAGTTTCTGCTGCACGGGATGTTCTGAGCTTTCCAGCAAACTTCTGTACAATTCCATTTTCACTTTCCTATGGCCATTACCGATACCGGGTATACCGCATCTGCCGAAAAGAAATCTGTCGCAATTATTTCCAAACCAGGGAAGCTGGAGCTGTCTGGCATTGTGCCCGATTTGATTGAGTGGTTCCGTCGTCATCATTACCATATCGTAGCCGACCCTGAAACTGCTCCGTATGCAAAAGGTCTGGAGATTATTGACCGTCACGAGATGGCCTCGCGCCCCCTGAATTTCGTAGTCGTTCTTGGAGGCGACGGCACGCTGCTTGCCGCATCCCGTGCGGTGGCGAAGGCTGGTATTCCGGTGTTGGGGATTAACCTGGGTTCACTGGGGTTCCTGACGGAAGTGCCCGTGGAAGACCTGTATCCCACTCTGCAGGCGATTGAGGAAAATCGCTGTGAAGTAGATGTGCGTTCGATGGTGCATTGCGAGGTTTTCCGCGACAGCACGTGTGTTGCGCAGTATGATGCCCTGAATGATGTGGTTGTCGGCAAGAGCACGATTGCTCGTCTGAATCATTGTGATGTTTATGTTGATCGCGTTTTTGTGTCCAGCTATCAAGCCGACAGCTTGATTGTCTCGACACCGACAGGCTCGACAGCGTATTCCCTAGCCGCTGGAGGGCCACTCGTGATGCCAGACGTCCATGCTTTTGTGATTACGCCGGTTTCGGCGCATTCGCTCACTCATCGTCCGTTGGTGGTTCGCGATACTGCGGAGATTGAGATAGTGGCGAAGACCGGCACCGACGAAGCATATCTGAGCGTGGATGGGCAACTCGGTATGCCTATGATGGACGGCGATCGAGTCTGCTGCCGCAAGTCCGAATACCATGTGAAATTGCTGCATTTTAGCGGGACATTCTTCGATGTTCTTCGCAGCAAGATGAAGTGGGGGCAGCGCTAGTCCAGTGACACATTAAATCGCGAGTCTAAATCAAATCTCGTTTCGCATTAAATCGCCAATCGTTTCTCGCCGCCGGATCAGTTTGGACGACTTTCCATCCACCAGCACTTCCGCGGGCCTTGGTCGCGTGTTGTAGTTTGACGCTAAAACCATTCCGTACGCGCCCGCGTCCAGAATGGCTAGCAGTTCTCCCTCTTCGACTTCTGGCATTTGACGATCTCGGGCGAAGAAGTCCCCCGTTTCGCAGACCGGCCCGACTACATCCACTACCTCTTGTTTCGCTGAATCTGAACTGGTGACTGGGATGATCTGGTGATGCGCTTGATAGAGTGATGGCCGGATTAATTCGGTCATGCCTGCGTCCACCACGAGGAACTTCTTTCCACCGTTTGTTTTCTTGTACAACACTCGGGTGAGTAAGGCTCCAGCAGGTCCGATGATCGAGCGCCCCGGTTCAAGGAGCAGATGTAGCTTCAAACCTCGCAAGGGACGCAAGAGTGCTTCCGCATATCCACCAACTTTGTCGGCGAAGTCGGACCTATCGTCGTGATCGTAAGATATTCCCAGTCCTCCGCCAGCGTCGATGTAATTGATCTTGTGTCCGTCTGCTCTAAGGTCGCGCACTAAAGCCGCGACGCGCTGCATTGCCTCGGAGAACGGCTGCACATCCGTGATCTGCGATCCGATGTGAACACTCACTCCAGCGACCTTCAGATGCTTTGATTTTGCAGCCTCTGCATACAGATATCGAGCTTCGCTGATCGGGATACCAAATTTATGTTTGTGCAGGCCAGTAGAAATGTAAGGGTGAGTTTTGGCAGAAACATCTGGATTCACACGCATCGCCACTGGCGCAATTTTTCGTGCTTGGGCCGCGCACTCGGCAAGCGCTCGCAACTCCGATGCGCTTTCTACATTGAAAAGAAGACTTCCGGCTTTCAGAGCCGCCTTCATTTCTTCTCGGGTTTTCCCGACTCCGGAGAATACGACCTTCTTGGCTGCCCCCTTATCTGCGTGCAGAACGCGTTCGAGTTCTCCCCCGGAGACCACGTCGAATCCGTAGCCTGCTTTTGCCAGCATGCGCAAGATAGCCAGGTTCGAGTTCGCTTTTACCGAATAGCAAATCGTGTGGGGAACTTTGCGAAACGCGGACTCAAAGGCTGCTGCGCGTTGGCGAATGCTGGATGCAGAGTAGACGTACAGCGGCGTGCCATAGCGTTTCGCAAGTAATGACAGCGCAACCTGGTCGCCGTGCAAGGACGAATCTATGTGGCCAACTGATTTCTTGCTGCTAGGTTGGTAGGTGAAAGCGGGTGGTCGGCCGTTTGGCCGCGGTGGTTGTTTCACTTGCGTTTTCCGGAACTGCCTTTCACTTTGATCGCCACCACTGTCTGATCGTCAAAAGGCTCCATGCCGGCAGCGTACTCTGCCACCGCTTTGAAAAGTGAAGTGACTATGGATTCGGCTGAATTCTCTGAGCACTCGGAAACGATCTTCTCAACTTGCGCACGGCCAAATAATTCTCCGGCTCGATTACTCGCATCCAGAATGCCGTCGCTGAAAAAAACGAATACGTCACCTGGCTTGGCCTGAATCGTAAACTCGTCGTAATCCGCCTCTTCAAACAGACCGAGCGGCAGGCCCGTCGCTTCGATGATTTTTATTCTTCCATCGCGGCAGTGGATGGGGCGGGGAAGCCCTGAGTTCGACACTTCCAGCGTACGTTCCTGATCGTTCCACACGGCGTAGATCAACGACACGAACTGACCTTCGATGCGGCGTTCCCCGAGCGAATAATTGACTGCGGAAAGCATTTCCGCTGGCCCGGGTTCAATGGGAGCATGTGATCGCAGAATTCCGCCGACTAACGCCGCGTAGATTGCAGCTGGTGCACCCTTGCCACTGACATCTCCTATTACGAGGGCGGTGCGCGACTGCGAATAGCTCACAAAATCGTACAAGTCGCCACCGATTGCCCTGGCAGGAACAAACTTCGCGGCAATTTCGAGGTTGGCGAGCTTCGGCCGTGATTGCGGAAGCAAGCGAAACTGCAATTCGCGAGCTAATGCCAGATCGCGTTCAAGACGTCGCTCCTGGCGCGCAATCTCTTCATAGAGCTGAGCGTTCTCGATTGCAATTGCAACCTGTGCTGCCAGGGTGGTCACGGTCCGCTGGTGATCTTCGGTAAAGAATCCGCGGCGCGTATGTTCCAAATCCAAAACGCCGATGACTTTGTCTTTGTAGATTAATGGAACCGCTAGCTCCGACCGAGTTTCGGGATTGACCTCGATGTAACGAGAGTCTTTGCTGACATCCGGGACGAGGACAGCGTGCTTGTGCTGAACGGCATGTCCGACGACACCGCGGCCGAGAGGTATGTCGTGCTTAAGCTGGATGTTTTCCTGGAACCGTTGCGAAAATCGATGCTGCAACTTATCTCCGGTTGAGTCCAGGAGCAGGATGCTGAACATCTGGTAATCAATCAGCCGGCTCAGCAGTTCGGCAATTCGCTTGAGCAGTTCATCCAAATTCAGAATGGACGTCAGTTCGCGTGCAATCTCGTTCAACAGAAGCAGCGTGCGGGCTTGCCGGGTCGTGCGGGTGTAAAGACGAGCATTCTCGATCCCCACGGCCATGCGCGAGCCGATCAGAGTTAGCAGCCGTTTGTGTTCTTCGGTGAAGTGATTCGCCTTTTGCGACTCGATATCGATGACGCCGATGACACGGTTCTTGACAATGAGAGGGACAGCCAGCTCCGACCGTACATTTGGGACGGCAGAAATATACTGAGAATCGGTTGAAACGTCGCTGATAAGAACAGCCTCGCGTCGTTGCGCGGCCAATCCCGTAACTCCTTCACCTACTTTGATACGTAGACGGTCGGCTACTTCGTGAGTGTGGCCAAGGCTGAAACGAAAACGCAACTCCTGAGTTTTTTCATTGAGCAAAAGAATGGCAAAAATCTCGTAATCGATGACCTTACGGACGAGCTCGGCAACCCGGCGCAGGGTCGTATCAAGATCGAGCGTGGTATTGACCACGTCGGCCACTTCTAAAAGAAGGGGATCTACTCTGGATTCTATATCAGTCTGGGAGGCGGCCATTTGTGCTTTACTCAATCATACCAGCCGAGGAGAGGGCTTCCCGAGTGGGAAAGCACCGTGAATTCGCGAAGCCAACAGTTAGTGATCGAAGAATCAGTTTTCCCGCGGAACTACGCAGATATCCGGCAAATTTCGGTAGCGTTCCGCATGGTCGAGTCCGTAGCCAACGACAAATTCATCGGGAATACTAAAGCCCACGTAGTCGGCATGGATAGGCAATTTTCTGCGGGACGGCTTATCAAGCAAGGTGGCGATGCGGAATGCCTTAGGCTCATGACTGAGAAATAGTTTTTTCAGATAAGTCAGAGTGAGACCGGTGTCGAGAATGTCTTCAACAAGAACTATATTCCTATCCTTCATGGATTGATCGACATCTTTCGTGAGCTTGACCTCGCCAGTTGAGTCCCAACCGACGTTCAACTCGTGATCTGGACTGGGCCGGTTTCCATAGCTGGATACGCCAATAAAGTCAAATGTGGAATCAAGTTGGACATTCCGCGCAAGGTCACTCAAAAAAATAGCAGCACCCTTGAGCACGCCTACGAACATGATGGACTGCCCACTAAAGTCGCGCGATATTTCAGCGCCCATTTCAATTACTCGATCTGCAATCTGTTTACGCGAAATCAATACCTTCAGCTCTGACATGGGTTTTCCATATTAAACTAGCTATCGGCAGTAAGCACTTAGAAGTTTGCAGAAGCAAAGTCGTGCTAAGCGGCAGCTGCGAAATTGGAACGGCGTCACGAAAGAGAATTACATGAATCTGAAAGGCGTCAAAATAACTTGGCTGGGACACGCAACGTTTCGGATGGAAACTCCCGCGGGCAAGACTATTCTTGTAGACCCGTGGGTGATGGGCAATCCCATGTGTCCAGGTGAAGAAAAAGACATCAAGAAAGTCGACGTGATGCTCTGCACTCACGGGCACTTCGATCATATTGGCGATGCAGTTGAAATTGCGAAGAAACATAATCCAAAGGTTGTCGGTATTCCTGAATTGGCGGGATGGCTGGAGAAAAAAGGCGCGAAACAAACTTCTGCGATGAACAAGGGCGGCACGCAGACTGTCGGCGACATTAAGGTGACCATGGTTCACGCCGACCATTCCTGTGGTATCAAAGATGGTGATGAGCTCATTTATGGCGGCGAAGCCTGCGGTTATGTCATCGAATTTGAAAATGGAGTGAAAATCTACCACGCCGGCGATACGAATGTATTCGGTGATATGCAGATTATTCGTGAGCTGTACCGTCCGGAAATTGCGATGATACCCATCGGAGATCATTTCACCATGGGACCGCGAGAAGCGGCCTACGCATGCAATTTGCTGCAAGCGAAAACGGTGATTCCAATGCACTTCGGAACTTTTCCGGTCTTGGTAGGAAGGCCGGGCGAATTGCGGAAACTGGTGCCGCACGTCGACGTTCATGAGATGAAGCCGGGCGAAACGATTTCCTAGGTCTTCCCAGCAGATAGAAAGTTCGGGAAGAAATTCATTGTCGCAATATTTAATGGGTGCCTTTTTGGGTGGAGGGAAAATTGGCTGAAACAAAACCGGATTGGCAACATCAAGGGTTTGTTACTGAGCCGGGCGTGGATGATTATTTGTATTCACTACTTCCGCCGCGAGATGAAGTTGTGCAGAAAATGGAAGAGCAGGCAACGCAGCGTCATATCCCGATTGTCGGGCCCGTAGTGGCTCGCATTCTTCATCAACTTGCGCTAATGATCAACGCTAAATCGGTATTCGAGATGGGTTCGGCAATCGGATACTCGACGATCTGGTGGGCGCGTGCTGTCGGAGAGGGTGGACGCGTGATTTATACCGATGGAGACCGGAACAATGCCGATGAGGCCCGCGGATACTTCGAAAAAGCGGGGGTGAGCGATCGTATAACGGTCAAGACGGGAGACGCATTGGAGCTTCTGTCAGAGCAGAAACAGGAGTTCGATATCATTTTTAACGATATCGATAAAGAAGATTATCCTCGTGCATTTCGCGCTGCTATGCCGAGACTGAGAAAGGGCGGCTTGTTCATTACAGATAACGTTCTTTGGAGCGGCAAGGTCGTCGAGAAAAACGGCGCAGATGCGCGAACCAAGGCGATCCAGGAATTGAATCGGGCCCTTTATAGCTCGCCCGAGGTGTTCACGACAATTTTACCGGTTAGGGATGGAGTAGCGGTCGCTATTAAGCATTAAATTCGCGTATTTTTCATAAATGTCAGAATCGCCTTCGGTTTGACTCGGGTCGACCGCCATGGAGAAACATTTTCTGCCCCCATTCTTTCACATCGGGGATCGCTGGGTAGGACTCATGAAAGACAATTAGACTAGTGAAGCTGAAGTGAAGAGTTCTGGGAATGATCCGGACAAATACGGGTTCCTCTACTTCCAGTCCATTCCGACCATTGCTCATAGTCCTCCATTGCTGTTCGCTAGTGAGGGGAATGGTTACCTCTAGGATTCGATTTCGCAAAGAGTACCGCAGCAATTTTTCGTTTCTTCCAACCGAGATTCCGGGGAATTCTGGTATGTGTTGAGCGAGACTACCATGCGCGGTAACACACAAATGCGCGCGCGAATTGAACAACCCTGTCGGAAAGGAATCGTGCGCGAGGAATCAAAGCCCCACCGATTCTTTAGCTTTCGCCAACCATTGTTTAGGTCCCCTCTCATGACAATTGAAGAGCTCCGGTCTGTGTGAAAAACTTCGTAGCTTGTCAAATGAGTTGGCATAATACGAACTTAAATGGACTTGACTGGAATCGTCGTTAGATCTTCGACTAGTCCCACTTCTTTTTGCAGGAATGGTTCTGCGTACGTCACTCCTCCTAACATTCCATAGAATCTTGCCATCGCTTCTATTCGCGACCGAATCTCTGCTCGGGCAGGGAAGAGGTCTTTGCCGGCTTCCTGATCGCTGAACTGTGTCTTATAGGCCATTAGAGACTCGAAGCGTGCTTCGAATTGTTCCGTGATGTCCACGACGAATGTTGGCCGAATATCGTAGTAAAGCGTCGCATAAACAATCTTAAAGGGACGGTGTGGAGAACTATGTGCAGCGAGAGTTTCGCTGAACGAAGAATGCTGAGTGCTTAGGGTTTGGCTTACATCGAGTTTCGCGAGACCTGCCAGAAAGCAAGCTTCGTATCCCAAAGTTGAAGCAGTGTAGTGATCTGGATGACGCCCCTTCCAGTATGGCAATATCACTACGCGGGGCTTTTGCTCCCGTAGTACTTGCGCAACTTTCAGGCGATTTTCCCACGTGTTCTCGACGCGACCGTCAGGGATGTCTAGCGCTTTTCGCCACGCAATGCCCAAAATCTTAGCTGCTTCTTCAGCTTCGCGCTTTCTGTCTTCAGCGGTGCCTCGCGTTCCCATCTCTCCCTGTGTCAGATCGAGAATACCTGTCCGATATCCAAGCTGCGACATCTTGAGCATGGTTCCACCACAGGTCTGTTCGACATCATCGCGATGAGCAGCAACGGCCAGAACGTCGAGCGAACGGGCGGACGTGTTAGTCAAGGCTGCCCTGCTCGATCACCACGTTCTCGCGCACGATCAACCGATGCGCTGCCATTTCCTTCAGTTTCGGGAGGACACGAGCCACGTGTTCATCTGCATCGACGAAGATAATGACGATGGGCAACTTGCCCCCAGCGTCCACGAGGTGACTTGTTTTGATTCGCATTCGGCCCAGGAACCCAGCCACTCCGTGAAAAGTAACCGCCGCAAAGACGTTTTCTTGGTGAAGATAGTTGAGAATCTCCGAATGCAGCGGCCGGTTCCCAAACTTATCGCCTTCCATCAAGTAAATTGTGACCTGGACAGCCATGTTCTCTCGCATTCTACAGCACCCTCGCGAGTGCCATGCCCGTCAGCGCAGCCAGCAAACACAATACGTTGTTGGTAAAAATGTTGGTGAACATGAGTAGCCATTGGCCCTGCTCGAAATAAGCCATGGTTTCGAATGCGTAGCTGGAAAACGTGGTGAACGCGCCGCAAAATCCGACGACGACCAGCAATCGCCAGCGCGGATCGAGCAGCACACGCTCAGTTGCCCAAATCATGAAGAAGCCGACAACCAAGCTTCCGGTGACATTGATGAACAGGGTTCCGTAGGGAAAGGCGGGACCCAAAAGCTTGGCGACGTAGCGACTCAGGATGTAACGTGCATTCGCGCCGAGAATGGCGCCGACAGATACAACAAGGAAATCGTTCACGATAGAGTTCTCCCTACAAAGAGTTTGTAGGAGTTATCAGCCTGATCCGGAAGGACAAGACAGGCGGTTATGGCGAACTCCATCGCCGAGACACTTACCTTTTTATCACAGACGTTGGGGGGAATAGCAGGACTTGGGACGACCGGAGGTAACCCCTTCACCTATGAAAATCAAGTCCCTATTTCTTTCGTTCCACCAGAAATCTTGCCAATGCCTTTAGCGTATCCGCCCGGTTACCGAAACTTTGCAGCGAAGCAAATGCCGATTCCACCAGAGTGTCTGCTTTCTTGATCGACTCCTCGATCCCAAACAGCGCCGGATACGTTGCTTTCTCTGCAACTGTGTCTTTCCCGGCCGTCTTTCCCAATTGCTCGGAACTCTGGGTAACATCAAGCACATCGTCCACGATTTGAAATGCCAAGCCGATTGACTGTCCGAACGACCTTAATTTGGCAAGCTCGGTATCTTCAGCGCCCGAGTATATCCCTCCACTCACAATGCTGGCCGTAATCAGCGCAGCAGTTTTGGCTCGGTGGATATATTTCAGTGTTTCGGTACTCGGTTTTGTCCCTTCGGCTTCCAAGTCCACCACCTGGCCGCCGATCATCCCGTCTACAGTTCCTGTGCCGCGAGCGATTTCATTGATGATGCGCACGCTTGCGTCTGCCGGGCATTGTAATTGGGAGAGAACTTCGTACGCCTGGGTTTGCAGGGCATCGCCTGCCAAGATTGCGATCGCCTCTCCGAAGACTTTATGGCAAGTCGGACGACCCCGCCGCAGATCATCATTGTCGAGAGCTGGGAGATCGTCATGAATTAGGGAATAGGTGTGCAACATTTCCAGTGCAGCGCCTAGTTCTTCGATGCCTGGGGGGATCAACCCGGCGATCATCCGCCCAGCTTCAATGCACAGAATCGGCCGTATCCGCTTACCTCCTGCGAACACACTATGTCTCATGGCCAGATGGATGGAGGTCGGATGCTGTGTGGCAGGCGGGATCAGCCGTTCCAAAGCTGCATCGGTCTGCGCCTGGCCTCGCTCCAGAGTCTCTTTAAGCATGAGCGAGAGTATAGCAAGCGAAGATGTGGACTTCGATGTAGCGCCAGAGTTGTCCGCCATATTGAGAGGGCCGCCTGCTCCAGTACGCAACAGGAGCTTAGGCCATCGCAGTATTTCGCAAAGCTGAGCTTGCGATACCACCGACGTCGAATGACGGACAGACATCTACTGCGCCCGCGCCAAGCGCCTGCGTCCACATCTCGTCGTCTGCCAAACGGTGAGTGCAGATAAATTTTACGTCCGAAAAATCGGTGCAGAGACGCTTAACGTCGTTTATCGAGATCATTTCTAAATCGACGATTACAACTGCGGGGCGGCGTTCGGCGATGCTTCTCTGAAGCTTGTCGATGGACTGGGTTGCGTCAATGGAAGAAAACGCCTTAGACAGACTCGCGGCCATGGACTCGGTGACATCGATGTCACGCTGAAGGAGAACAACGTGAGACAGCTGCATACTTCCCTCCGCAACTGACCGCTTTGAGCGGTGAGCGGGCTGCAACAGCACCACCAGGAGTCCTGTTGCAAACGGTTAGGGGCTCCCAAAATACGAGACGAACGACGACGGACGGTAAAACTATCTTCGGCTGCCTGCTCTTTCGCCAACACCTTCAAATGGCTCAGGCTGTAGCTTGCCATTTTGTTTTAACAGAATCTCGACTTTGCCTTCTGCTTCTTCCAGTTCCTTTCGACAGGCACTAGAAAGCTGCATTCCCTCCTCAAAAAGCGTCAGAGACTTCTCAAGTGGCACATCACCTTTTTCGAGTTCTTGGACAATTTTTTCCAGACGCTGGAGGCAATCTTCGAATTTCGGCAAGTGAGGCTCCTCGAAGGATTCTACTGTAGTTCAAGCCGATAGGAATCCGGTTAAACCTGTAGGTAGCTCAAGTAGTAAGTTGCTCGGCTGAGTTACGCGTGGGCCGAACCCGAAGAGCCCAATGCCTCCAAAACATCCACGGCGGAGGGGTACCTTCCTTGCGGAGCGCTGATCTGTGCCCCCTGCACCATATCTTTCACTGCAATCAGCATTTCTCGGGCAATGAGGATTCCTTCTTCTCGCGCCGCCTCTGGAGTCTTTGCCTTAGTCATACGGTCCAAGATGGAGTTCGGGACCGAAACCCGCAATTCATTTTTCATGAACTCGGCATTTCGAGCGCTAACCAGCGGCCATATTCCAGCGACCACAGGAACGCGGTAATGTTCTATTAGCCGCAAAAATTTCTCCAGCAGGGCGAGGTCAAATACAGGTTGGGTAACCGCATATTCCGCACCAGCTTGCACTTTATACTCGAATCTCCGTACTTCCTCATCCAGGTTCGCAACTCCCGGATTGGCGCCGATTCCGATTACAAAGGCAGTGCCAGCTCCAATGGGGTTCCCTCCGATATCCTGGCCGCGATTCAGATTGTGAACGATATTCACGAGTCCGATGGCATCCACATCGAACACCGCTGTCGCGTCGGGATAACTGCCCATCTTCGGGGGATCACCCGTAATGCAAATCAAATTACGGATTCCGGTGGCGGCGGCTCCTAAGAGATCAGATTGAATCCCCAGCACATTGCGGTCGCGGCAGGTGTAGTGCAGAATCGCTTCGATCCCGACATCGCGCTGTACTAAGAGCGATAAAGCTTGATTGCTCATGCGTGCCGATGCCCGCGGACTGTCAGGAATGTTGATGGCATCGACCCCGACGGATTTGAGAAAGCGGGCTCCTTCGATTTCCTTCCGAATGTCAGTGCCTTTGGGAGGAACAATCTCCACCATCGTTACAAATTTGCCAGCCGCCAGCTTTTCCCCGATGAGCGAACGCTTTTCGATCGGAACGGCAGGCGCCACGACCGGTTTCGCTTCTCCCGTGACTTGCGCAACAGGAGGCTTCGAACGCGCTTCTCCAGCCCGCAAAGCGGACTTCATGACCCGAATATGGTCAGGCGTCGTCCCGCAACAACCGCCAACCAGTCGCACGCCCGCAGCCACAAATTTTCGCGCGTAGCTGGCCATGTATTCTGGCGAGCAAAGATAGATATTGCGGCCCTCGACTGAGCGAGGGATTCCCGCATTTGGCTGGGCAGCCAAGGGCAGGGAAGTCGCCTGGCGCACCCGCTCCATTGCCTCCAGCATGGCTACCGGGCCCACGCTGCAATTACAACCAATAACATCTGCACCCCACTCCTGCAGCCGGGGTGCAAAGGATTCCGGAGTGGAACCATCCAGGCAATTCGATTCTTCGTCGACGGTGACGAGAGCGACCACCGGAATCTTCGGATTGACATCTCTTGCGGCCAGGATTGCCTGATGCAACTCCTCGACGTAGCCGAAGGTTTCCATGATCAACAGGTCGGCCCCGCCTTCCACCAGGGCTGCGATCTGCTCACGAAATGCCGCGCGTGCCTCTTCGAACGAGGTTTTCCCCAAGGGCTCGATTCGGATTCCAAGTGGGCCTACCGATCCTCCAACCCAAACGTCGTAACTCTTTGCCGCTTCACGGGCCAATTGCGCCCCGGCCAAGTTGATTTCCCGGACACGGTCCGCCATGCTATGCCGCGCCAGGCGAAACGAGTTTCCGCCGAAAGTATTGGTTTCAATGATCTCCGCACCCGCCTGCAAATACTCGTGATGTATGCTGCGGATCAGATCCGGCTGCGAGACGTTCAGTTCGTCGTAGGAGCGGTTAATAAAAATTCCCTTGGCATAGAGCAGGGTTCCCATCGCGCCATCGCAAAGAACCGGCGATTTCTTCAGACGATCTAGAAAGTTTTCAGCCATGAAAGTCGGCAGCCATGCTATTAAGAATGCGAGGTCAAAGGGCCTTTCGCGGGTACATCGAGAATACAAGATGACCGCAGGTTTTGCACCTTACAAGCCGCATGGTGTGAACAAGGTGTCGGCCGACTTAAAGAATTCCTTCCCCAAGCTCTGATATAATCCGCTACTTTGCATCTAAATCTCTATCCTTGCATGCTCTTCGGAGTTCCAGGTTTGAAAAAAGCCTTATGTGGTATTGCCGTGCTCGTAGTTGGAAGTGTGCTCCTTGTATCCTGCGGAAGCAGTTCCGCGAAAAAGACTGGCAGCGGATATACATTTCGAGCGTTTGTCTCGAATCCGCTACACGTTAGCGTTACCGGGGGAGTTATCCCGGTGTTGGAAATCATTGATGCTCAAGCGGATACTGGGCCTTTTTTCAACATCAACCTGTCGGGTTCAAGTACATTTCCCGGGATGATGGCGCTTTGTCCGAACAAACTGTTCACGGAGGTCTACAT
>JAOAPG010000094.1 GCA_025462785.1 Acidobacteriaceae bacterium | reverse complement strand
ATCAATAGATTTACCAGCGGACCAGCAAGAGCAATGCGAATGTCCCGCTTCCAGGTTGTGGCACCCGGCGCGAGCGGATCGCGGGTTTCGTCGAGCAAAGTTACTCCGCCAATTGGTAACAAAATGATTGCTTTCGCGGGAATGCCAGCGTGCTGGCTGACCAGCGCGTGTCCCAGCTCATGAAGCACCACGCAGCCGAAGATGATTCCTACCAATGCCATGCTGCGCGCGGGATTCGTGGTGGTGTGAGAGGCTGCTTCGGTACCAACAACAAAAGCGAGCAACAAAATAAACGTCAGATGGATTCGTATCTGTACGCCAAAGATTCGACCAGCCGGGATTGACCAATTTCTCATGTGGAACTAAGAGACCTCTGCGTCTCAAATAACATTCTATATAGTTAGACGCGGAGATGCAGTGGCCGGATTCGAATGGGCAGTCGAAGGTGCAGGTACTTGCGGACACTAATTAGCCGATGAGGGTAATAGCGGGCAAATATCGCAGCCGGATATTGGGGTCGCTGCCTGGACTGGATATTCGTCCCACGTCCGACCGCTTGCGGGAGACTCTGTTCAACCTTCTCACTCCCGGAAACCCGAGTGCGCTTCAAGGGACTGTTTGGCTTGATCTTTTTGCGGGAACCGGTGCGGTCGGGATCGAGGCGCTAAGCCGGGGAGCGAAGATGGTGCACTTCGTCGAGGAATCTGTGCCTGCCGCTGAGCTGATCAGGAAAAACTTGCGATCCCTCAAGATCGAGGCGGGATTCAATGTAGTGCACCGGGATGCCATTCGCGCCTTAGGCAGCTTGGCTAAGCAGGGAATTGCAGCAGATTTCGCGTTTTTGGATCCACCCTATCGTTTGGCTGAAGCTTACGAGCAGACGCTTGATGCTCTCGCCTGCGTCGTGAAGGCCGAAGGAGTCGTTATAGCGGAACACGAGAAGAGGTTTGATCCTGGAGAGAATATCGGAGTCTTCGCGCGCTACCGAAAATTAGTCCAGGGCGATGCGGCTTTGAGCTTCTATCGGCGGGCTCAAAATTAATCGGATAAGCTTTAAACCGCAAAGAACGCCAAGGGTTCGCAAAGCTCGCAGAGAGATCTTTAGCTCAAATTGCACCTGCACGGCAAAGAAGCAAGCTAGATTTACATCAGCAACTCATCCGCGCGACGAAAGATTGGATGCTGCATCTCTTGCAGATCATTCTTGACCCGGTTCAAGCCGAAAACGCATTGCTCAAACTGCCGCGAGAGGCTGGCGAACATCGGCGCGACCTTGGTGTACTCGAAGTGCTCGAACTTGGAGACGATGTAGTAGCTTTCTTTGCCCGCCTTCATCCAATCAATAAAATTTTCCACGCGGTTCCGGCGCAGACGGTAGTGATTGATGCTTTCGGGAAACATTCCAGCGAAAAACAGCGTGTAGTCCCCAATGTGCTTGCGAACCTGCCGTTCGCGGTCGAAAGAAGGCGCAGGCCCATACACGGGGTCCGATTCAACTAGCATTTCGCCGACATCGCTTAGAGGTTTTCCCGCCACGTTGCTAATCTTGAAGAGCTGTTCGATTTCGCAGAACTCGGTAAGAAGTTGCGCGACATATCCGATGATCTGAGGATCGCGGATTCCGATCTCCTCGGCATAGTGCCGGGCTACGAGTTCCTTAAAAAGCTCCTGCAGCGGATGTGATTCTGGGACCATACTCGGGGCCTCCTTGAAAACCTGCATCACGCAAGCGATTCATCGGTGTCGCGACTTTTATCGCAGCTCCCGCGCGAATACAAGTAACTTTCGTAAGTCGCACCACTATTTAATTAGAGCGCAAAAGTTTGTGGAAGGTTTTATCGAGAGACTTAGCAGCGCAACAGCTTGACTGCTAATCACTTCGCGATGCAGGTACAATGGTTGGCTTCGAAGGAGATTCAAATTGTCGATGCAACGAATGAATATTTCGAGTGGCTCACCGTGGGAGCCGGTGGTTGGTTACTCGCGGGCGGTGAAGATCGGCGCATACGTTCACGTGGCTGGGACTACGGCGACAGGGCAGGATGGGAAAATTGTCGGCGTGAATGACGTTTACGCGCAGACGGTGCAGACGATCAAGAATATCGAGACGGCGTTGCAGAAGGCGGGAGCGACGCTAAAAGATGTAGTACGCACGCGCATGTTCGTGACCGATATAACCGAGTGGGAGCAGATCGGCAAAGCGCATGGAGAATTCTTTGGGGAGATTCGTCCGGCGACCAGCATGGTGGAAGTGCAGGCACTAATTTCGCCGGAGATGCTGGTGGAGATTGAGGCTGACGCGGTCATCGATCCAGGGAAATAGATTTTGATTCAAAGCTAAAGTCAGCAGCAAATCACAAGGAGATCAATGAGAAAAGTTCTGTCGCGAATCTTTGTCTTGGGTGTAATCGTTTTGACGTTGGGACTTTTGTCGGCGGCCCAGAGCGCCGGATCTCAACCTGCTAAACACCTAGTGATCCGGGCAGGTCACGTGCTTGATGTCCACAGCGGAAAGACTTTATCCAACCAGGTAATCGTCGTGGAGGGAGACCAGATTGTCAGCATTGGCGCAGCAGCTGAGGCTAAGACCTCGGCCTCCGATCAAGTGATCGATCTCTCGAATGCTACTGTTCTCCCCGGGTTGATTGACGCACACACCCATCTGACTGGCGATCCCAAAGATGTTGGTTATGAGGGGCTGGCGATATCGGTTCCCCGTGCAACTTTGACGGGTGCGAAAAATGCTCGCGTCACATTGGAGGCTGGTTTCACGACCGTTCGCAACGTCGGTGCGGACGGGTACAGTGACGTTGCTCTGAGAGATGCCATCAATGCGGGCGATGTTCCGGGACCTCGAATGCTTGTCAGCGGGCCGCCGCTGGGGATTACGGGCGGACACTGCGATAACAATATGCTTCCGTCCGAGTATCACGCTGTGGGAATTGGCGTAGCCGATGGGATTTCAGCGGTGCAACACAAAGTACGAGAAAACATTAAATATGGCGCGGACCTGATTAAGATTTGCGCGACCGGCGGCGTACTTTCCATGGGTGACAGCGCGCAGGCTTCGCAGTACACAGTGGAGGAGATGAAAGCGATTGTTGCCGATGCCCATCGCCTAGGACGCAAGGTTGCGGCCCACGCTCATGGCGCGCAAGGAATACTTTGGGCTTCAGAAGCAGGAGTCGATTCGATTGAGCACGGGTCTTACATTGACGATGCCGGAATCGCTGAGATGAAGAAGAATGGTACGTACCTGGTCCCAACGCTCTATCTAGGAGACTGGTTCTTGGCGAATGCAGATAGCCTGCATGTTCCGCCGTTCATCCTGGCGAAGGCGAAGGAAGTTATGCCAGCTGCCCGGAAGAACATCGCACATGCTTTCGCCAGCGGGGTCAAAGTCGCCTTCGGTACCGATGCCGCTGTCTATCCGCATGGCTTGAACGCCCATGAGTTCTCGGTGATGGTGAAATTAGGCTTGTCGCCGCTGCAATCCATTCAGGCCGCGACCATTAATGCCGCAGACCTGTTGGGATGGTCCGGCAAAGTGGGAGCGATTGAGCCGGGACAGTGGGCGGACATAATTGCCGTGGACGGCGACCCATTACAAGACGTAACCACGCTGGAACGTGTGAAATTTGTAATGAAGGGTGGAGCTGTCGTGAAGAATGAATACGGAAAGTGAGGCGCGGATTAGCAGCAGTTTGCAATTAAAAAGGCCGCCAGTCTCGCGGCCTTTCATTTTTGTACATGCACTACTGCTAGTTGCTTTCGTTGCCAGCCCTCTTCCAGGTGATTAGATCGCCGATTGTCGATCCTCCCGTGCTGGCGGCTGGATGCTTGTAGGCTTCCACTTCTTTGCGGGACGCCTCTTCGCCGACAGCCTTGATGCTGAGTCCGACTTTCTTTTCTTCAGGGCTCATCT
Organism: Acidobacteriaceae bacterium; assembly: GCA_025462785.1. Classification (GTDB taxonomy): domain Bacteria; phylum Acidobacteriota; class Terriglobia; order Terriglobales; family Acidobacteriaceae; genus JAOAPG01. Next base: position 1,822 of record JAOAPG010000094.1, on the reverse strand, counting down.
TGATGATCTTGTATTCATGCTCGCTGCCGGGCTCCAGCGTGATCTGCTGGCCATTGGCATCGATTGCCTCTGAATTGTGGCAGAGACCCTCGACTCCTTCGGCGATTTCAACGAAGGCGCCGAAACTGGCCACGCGCAAGACTTTGCCATGGACGATGTCGCCGATGCGATGCTTCTCGAAGAAGCTCTCCCATACATCGGGTTGAAGCTGCTTCACTCCGAGCGAGAGACGCCGCTTGTCGGGCTCAATCGCGAGCACGATGGCCTTCACGCGATCACCCTTCTTTAACACTTCGGAGGGGTGCTTTACGCGCTTGGTCCAGCTCAGGTTGCTAACGTGAACTAATCCGTCGATGCCTTCTTCGATTTCGATAAAGGCTCCGAAGTCGGTCAAGTTGCGAACTCTGCCTTCGACCGTCGTGCCCACGGGATATTTATCGTGCAAAGCATCCCAAGGGTTTGTGGCTAGTTGCCGCATGCCGAGCGAGATGCGCCGCTCGGTTGGATTCACCGCGAGCACGACACACTCTACTTCATCGCCAACATTGACAAGCTTCGAAGGATGCTTCATCCGCTTCGACCAAGTCATTTCGCTAACGTGAACCAGTCCCTCGATACCTTGTTCAAGTTCGACGAACGCACCGTAGTCGGTCACGCTAATCACGCGTCCGCCAACGTGTGCGCCTATCGGATAACGATGTTCTGCATCCAGCCATGGGTCCGGCGTGAGTTGCTTGAAGCCGAGCGAGACACGCTGCTTGTCTTTGTCAAACTTGAGAACCTTGACCTGAATCTGATCGCCGACGTTCACTAGATCCCGAGGATGAGTGAGACGTCCCCATGACATATCGGTGATATGAAGGAGGCCATCGATACCGCCCAAGTCGACGAAAGCGCCGTACTCGGTGAGATTCTTAACGATGCCGGTCAGCACCGACCCTTCTTCCAGGTGCTCGAGGGTCTTTGTACGCTTTTCGGTCTGCTCTTCTTCCAGAAGCTGTTTGCGCGAGACCACAATGTTGCCGCGCTTCTTGTTCAGCTTGATGATGGCGACTTCGAGAACCTGTCCTTTGACACCGTCCAGGTTGCGGACGGGACGCAGATCCATTTGCGAACCGGGAAGGAACGCCTGCGCTCCCTGAATGTCTACGGTCAAACCACCCTTAATTCGTTCCACGACCACGGCCTTGATCGGCTTCTTCTCGTTGTAAGCCTTTTCAATATCGTCCCATGCTCGTAGGCGCGCTGCCTTCTGGTGAGAGAGGTTGATGTACCCTTCCTCAGTCTGACCCTTGTCGCGCATGACATCGATTTCGTCGCCGGCCTTGAACTTGGAATTGCCCTCGTGATCCAGCACTTCGGCAATCGGCAGCATCCCCTCAGACTTGGCGCCGATATCCACGACTACATGAGTCGGAGTAATCTTCAGCACCGTGCCCTTGATTACCTTGTCTTCACTGACGGCTTCTTCGCTTTCCGTCGTGAAGTTCTCTAACGCGGACGCGAAGTCTTCGTTATTTGCAGAGGCCTGTTGCTCCTCTTGCTCAGGATCGGCTTGCTCAGGATCGGCTTGGCTCTGCTTATCCTGACTCTCGGCGGACTGGCTACCTGAGCGCCGAGCGGTTGAATTCTGGTTTTGGTCAAGGGTATGAGTGTCTGGGGTCGAGCCCTCAGCTAAATCCGGAGCTTGCTCGGTGAGCGTTAAGGTCGCGGAATCTTGGTTGTGGGCGTTATTGTCGTCGAACAAAGTTATAGCCTCTCCGGTGTACTTGGAGGATGCGGGGCTGTTTACTGCGGACTGCTGGCTTGAGTCTGTGGTTGT
>JAOAPG010000070.1 GCA_025462785.1 Acidobacteriaceae bacterium | reverse complement strand
CCCCAATCTCCGTTCCTCCTCACCCAAGGAACTCTAAAAGGGGACACTTCTATTGTGGTCTCACGGGGACACTTTTATTGTGGTTCAACACGGTACGGGTAGCGCAGTTCGCAAAGTAATTTTGCAGAATCCCATCGCCGCTGGTCACTGGCTTGGCTTCGGGATATGCGGCCGGAGCGAACGGGCAACCAATGCCAACCCGCCCACCAGCAGGATCAGCATCACCATGGTGTTGAAAAGGCTGGTCGGCTGAAAATAGATATGCATATTAGCGGTGAGGCCCGCGAAGATGAAGAGCGCTCCGGCGACGGTGAGTATCCATCCAATCGTGCTCTTGCCATTCCAGAACAGAATCGCGACACCGATCAACATGGGTAAAAGGGCGATGCCGAAACTGCTGCCGCCCCAGAAACTCCAGTAAGAACCCACCACGCTTACCTGATGAGTAATAAGGAAGCCTCCAACGCACGCCATGGCAAAACCGAGCAGAAAATTGCCGTGCCCGCCTGAGGTTCCACCGACATCGCTGAGCGAATGGTTTTCCATGGGCGAAAGCATAGCACTTCGGGTCGCCTTGGGAAATGGGTGACACGCCGCCACTTTCCGCGTAGAGCCTCACATGGCTAAGCTTTCGCGAGATTGCGAAATTAGTTGGCGCGTCTCCCGGTACGGTTCGCACGCGCCTCCTGTGCAGCTGATTTGAGTGTTGTTGTCCGACAAGGCAATTACTAGTGCATTACTTCCGTTGTAGCCCGTAATACAGAACGTTACCAACTGCGGTCGAGCGGGAGGGATTCAGTTGAGAGTGGGAGGTCGCTCCGTGTAATCGGAAAACCGATTGTCATAGGATGGCTGAGGTCAACACGACGGGGGTCCATTCGAGTTGGCTTTTACAGGGTCACTGAGAGATCGTTGTGCTGAACTCTAAGCTGCATTACCTGGCCGTCGTTCCTGAAACCTTCTATCCTGCGATAGGGTACGGCCTTGGCGCAGTTCATCTCGTAGCAGAGCGATGTGACTGCGCAAAGTGTAGAGCGGATTAGCATAGGCCAAGGGAACCGATAGTCGTCCGACGTTCGCTTCCAATCGATCCAACTCCTCCAGTTTAGAACTAACATCCATCTTCGGTTCTCTCGCTTTAAGCTCCTCTTCGATCGCCTGTAAGTCTTTGTACCAGCGGTTGATTCGCGACCGCATGCGCCAGTCATAGGCTGGCGGGATCAGCTTGAATAATGGATACACCAGCGTGATCAGCGGCAGGATAATGATCTTGAGCCGATCGATCAGATCGGCGGCCCAGAATGGCAGATAACGCTGCAGTAGCGATGGGCCCGAATGAAAGAAGCGTTTTGCGGCATCGCTAATCGGAAACTCAAGAAATTTAGGAGAGGGGAAGTCGCTGGCTTGTTCGAACATTCCGGCCTCGCCAAAGATCCGTTGCGAAATGCTCAATAGCAGCTCGGCAAGTGCTGGATGGAATCCTTCTCGTACAACCAGTGTCGTCGCCGGTGCAAGGAGCGCGGTCGTGCGAGCCGGGCGATTCGCTCGCAAGTCCATCGCCCCTTCCGGCAAGGTTAATACTGTAAGAAAGTGGTGTTGAAGTGCATAGGCCGGAGCGCGTCTTATGTTTAGTAGACGTACCCCAGGGATGGCAAGGGCCTCGTGAATCACCGGAGCACCCGGTGAGATCACAAAAAAAGCTGCATCGAGTTTTCCTGTGCGGAGGCCGTTCGCAGCAGCCTCTCCGCCAACCGGCAAAAAGGACGCAGTGTTCTGGTCGATGCCGCTATCCGCCATCAGTAGAAGCGCGACCTCGCGCGTCCCACTGCCCTCCTGGTCAATCCCGACACGTTTTCCTTTGAGATCACCTAGCTGGGCTATGCCAGAGCGCTTTCGCACCAGGACCCAGATCGGCTCGTAATAAAGGCTTGCAAGCGAGCGTAACCCTGGAGCGTTGACGGTCGCTCCGGTGCCGCCCTGCACAAAAGCGACATCCGCTTCTCCCTTCTTCAACAGATGAATGTTCTCGAGAGAACCGGACGTAGGACGCACGGTGACATCGATGCCTTCGTGAGCAAGCAGCGCTTGATAGCGAATACCGAAGAGAAAATAGGCCCCGCCTTCCCGTGCAGTCGCGATAACGATGTGGCGCGGAGGAGCCGGTTGGACGAAGTGGTACGTAACAGCCAGTGCAAGAAATGACAGGAGAACTGCTGGACCAAAAATTCTTACCCGCTCGCGCCAAGTGCGAAGACTACTTTGTCGGCGCAAGGACCTTGTGGACATACACCACTTTCTTCCGCGACATTTGATGCCGAAAATGGCCCGGCATGTGAAAGAAAAAGCGGAACTGCTCAAGCCGATCTAGCCGTTACAGGCACTTCAACGTCCCGAATGAGAACCTCGAACAGAGACGCATTCTCAACAATTAGCTAAAGTTACGCGGAGTTGCTTCATGGTTCACCCTCCCTGAAAATACTACGCTTATTAGGAATAAGCAGCCGTTTGGCCCTAGTGATCGCCATTTTGGGCGGTTGGTCGGAAACCCTTACCTTACCGGATTACGTAAGGGTTGCTCGTTATCCATTCGCGATTGCAACTTGGTACCATAACTCACTATGCAGCCCAAACTGCCAGAGGTACGCGATTTTGCCGCGCGCTATACCCTTGCGTGGTGTAGTCAGAATCCGGAAAGTGTGGCCGCGTTCTTCTCGCCGGACGGGTCGCTTCGTGTCAACGATGACCCTCCCGCGGTCGGACGGAACGCGATTACCCAGGTGGCACAGTCATTCATGGTCGCATTCCCGGACCTTTCAGTGATGATGGATGACCTGCTACTCCGGGGTGATGTGATCGAGTACCACTGGACTCTCACCGGTACGAATACTGGGCCAGGAGGGACGGGGCACAGTGTCCGCATTAGTGGTTTTGAGACATGGCGCCTCGGGTGCGACGGCTTGGTTGCGTCTTCTCAAGGCCATTTTGATGTTGCCGAGTATCGCTGGCAGTTGCAAGAAGGAATTCGGCCTGG
>JAOAPG010000065.1 GCA_025462785.1 Acidobacteriaceae bacterium | reverse complement strand
GCCGCCAATATGAAAGAACTGATCGGGAAAAAGTTTGGTCATTTCACCAATTAATTTATCGAGGAACTTGTACGTGCGTTCCTGCGTCGGGTCTACTGCCGGATCGAAAATCCCCCACTTGTGCTCGATCTGGTAAGGGCCCGGACCGCTGGCGAGTTCGGGGTACCCAACAAACCATGCCGTGGCGTGACCCGGAATATCGAATTCAGGGATGACTCTAATTCCGCGATCGTGGGCGTAGGCAATCACCTCGCGAACTTCGTCTTGCGTGTAATACATCCCCTCGGAGCCCATATCCTGCAACTTGGGGAATTTCTTACTTTCGACCCGGAACCCCTCATTATCGGAAAGGTGCCAGTGGAATACGTTGAGCTTGACCGCCTCCATGCCGTCGAGATTGCGTTTCAAAACGTCCAGAGGCATAAAGTGACGACTAACGTCGATCATCAATCCGCGATACGGAAAGCGAGGTTTGTCTTGGATTGTGGCCGCGGGGGCTGCGAATCCTTGTGAAGTTATGGTGACCAACTGCAGGAATGTTTGAAGTCCATGCATCGCACCCAAGGTCGTCGGCGCGTTTAGCTTTGCGCCTGAGGCACTAATCTCCAGAGTGTAGGATTCATCTTCCCCAAGCTCCTGAACGTGCTTGCTCGGACGTTCGGCTGTAACGACGAATGTCGCCTTTGCTGGATCTGCGACTTTCATATGGAAAGGAATCATCCCCGTCTGGTTGCGAAGCTCATCCAAGAAACGGGCTGCCGCCCTTCGTAATTGTTCGTCTTGGGAATTAGTGACGCCGACGGAAAACGAGGTGTCAATCACGAGCGCTCCCGTTCCCATCTGCACACTGGCGGGAGCTGGCATCACGTTCACCCGGAGCTGCTGGGCATTACCTAGAACTGAAAAACTCGCAACGATAAGGATAGAGATTGTGCCTAAGAAAATTCGGGTTCGAATCATTGGCCCTCGGACGTGTTTTTGATCCAACTACAAGTAAGTAGGCAGGATAGTGGAACTGTGTGCGAATCCGCAAACCAGAGCTCCTAACTGCCGGGAAGAGGAGTTTCATTGTGGATCGCTTTGAATACGGCATCACCCTTGAGAACCGATACCGGGCTGGAACCAAGTAATGTTAGGGCGCCGGAAGAATTCGACTCTGGGGGCGCTGTTTGTGTGGCAAGTCCGACCTTCACGGCAGGAGGAGCGGTTGCACTTTGGCCGGGAGGTAGGAGCGTCGGAATCCGGTATTTGTGGATGCTGGTCCATTGCGGGACAGCAACTGGAATGAGGACGAGTTTAGACGGCCTGCGACAAATCAATTACGCGGACGAGCCCCAGAGAATCGGATGTTCCGGGAAAATGATTCAGGGAAGTGATGCGAAGTATAAACCCAGATGATCGGAGGGATGCGCAGCAGTCAATTGGCGTTCAGTCACTGTAAACAGTGTTACTAAGCTGCGAAGGCTGTATTGCATACTGAATACACTGGGAAAGGTTCACATCCCAGATGCAAGGCTCGGAAGGCAGCATTTCTATCCCGATTTCGCCGTCTCGATGAGTGCCTTTTTTACCTACCCAGGTTACGCGAAACTGGGCTTTTTCATGGCCTAGTTGGACTTCCAGAACTTCCCCAGGACGTACCTGCCGCCGCATTCCCTGAATTAAGGCGCCGCCACGACTGATGTTCATGGCGGTAGCTGGCTGCATGAATGGGCACGAATATACATCCATACCCCAGATCCGAACCGGCAAACGCGCAGCAACTCGGGGATTTCGACGGCGGTCCATGGTGGCTCCTTCTAGTGTCGCTGGGTGATACTACGAAATCTGTGTGAGGAAGGAAACTAACCCCGGTTACCCTAAGCAGGTACCCGAAGTCATGCCTCGTTCTGATAGGACGGAAGCCATTTACCAATAACGGCCGATTGAGATGCCGACGGGACTCTTGTGAACAACTACTGTGGATTAATCAAGGTCGCCCACGGAGCAAGCACCGGGCCCACGCGGATCGCCGCAACTACCGCAGGCACCGAGAGACGGTGAAGAAGAAGCGCTGGAGGCGCCCTTGCTGGACACCGCGAACACCGAAAGCTGGGGAGCGAGCTTCTTGCCGTGACATTTCGGGCACTCGGCTTTTTGGTTGCCGAAGACTAGTGCTTCAAATTCGTGATTACATTCTTTGCAGCTGTATTCGAAGATTGGCATGTCTTACTCCTGACTGCGCGCTTGGCACCTTATCACCATTTAAAATCAAAACAGAGTGACTTCGCAAATCGAATCTTCCCACGACTTATCTAAGTTCGTGGCGCGCCGCCGCTTTTCCGGAGGACACCGCCAGACTCTCGCAAGCTTCTTCTTAAAACGAAAGATCTTAGTTCCACCGGGCGAAGAGCGCCTCATCGAAGTTGAACCTGGCGTAAAAACACTGTGCCATTGCCACTGGCAACCGGATCGTCGCAAGGCTCTGACCGTAATCATCATTCACGGTCTCGAGGGTTCAACCGAGTCGCAATACATGTTAGGAATCGTAGAAAAGGGAATGGCCACCGGCATGAACGTGATTCGAATGAATCAGCGTAATTGCGGTGGTACCGAGGCACTCGCTGCCACCCTTTATCATTCCGGTCTTTCAAACGACATTGCAGCAGTCGCCCAGCGCTTGGTCGACAACGACGCAATTTCTCGGTTCGCATTAGTGGGATTTTCTATGGGCGGAAATCTCGTGTTGAAGCTGGCGGGCGAGTGGGGGGAGAGTGGTCCGTCGCAGTTCCGTGCCGTTGCAGCAGTTTGTCCAGCAATAGATCTCGCGGCGTCATCGGACACTCTGCACCTAGCCAGCAACCGGTTGTACGAAATGTATTTCATGTGGAAGCTCCGCCGTACTTTGCGACAAAAGGCACGTTTATTTCCGGGAAAATTCGATGTCTCACGCTTGCGTGGGGTAAAGACAATGCGTGATTTTGACGACAAAATTACCGCCTACTATTGCGGATTTGAAGGTGCCGCTGATTATTACGCCCGGGCTGCTGCGGCGAATGTGGTCGATCGCATCGCTGTCCCTACATTCATCCTACATGCGGCAAATGATCCCTTTATTCGCATTCTTCCCGAAACGCGAGAGAAGATTCACTCGAATTCAAATATCACTTTTGTCGAAACTGAAGACGGTGGCCATTGTTCATTTATTGCGGATCGCGATGGATATGATGGCCATTGGGCTGAGCGCCAGGTCGTCGAATTCCTCACGAAGTTTTGATGAGAATCAATTATTTTCACCTGCACGCTCAAAACAGTTCAGGGGCTGGGCGGTCACGATGGCCTTCGTTCGAGGCCAATCCTATACAATCACCTCGAATGCATCTGGGTCGGAAAATTGTTTTCCTCACGGTTTTTATCCTCTCGCTCGCCTCTTTGTTTTGGGCGGAGTCGACTTCAGAGCTGAAGCCAACCGGTTACGTGAATGACTTCGCCCATGTGCTTGATGCCAACACCATCGCTCAGCTTGACGACCTGGCTCAGCAAGTCGACACAAAAGCTCACGCCCAGATTGCGGTCGTCACCGTAAATTCCCTCGACAATTCGGACATTGAGAGCTATGCGGTAGATCTCTATAAAAAATGGGGCATAGGCAGCAAGTCCACCGACCGCGGCGTTCTGATTCTCCTTGCACCCAAAGATCACAAATACCGCACTGAAGTAGGGTACGGCCTGGAGCCGATTCTGCCGGACGGCAAAGTGGGTGGATTCGGCCGCGAAGCTGTTCCACTGCTTCGCCAGAATGACTTCAACGGTGCTGTGTCTCTAATGACCTCTCGCGTGGCCGACGTAATCGCGCAAGATGCAGGCGTTCAACTCACGGGGGCAAGACCGAGAGCGCCCACACAATATCGAGAACAGCCAACACAAAAAGTATCTCTCGGATCGATAATCATCTTCGTCATCGTCGTACTAATGGTTCTTCTAACTCCGCTGCGCAGCGTGCTCTTTTGGTTCCTTCTGTCGGGCGGTGGTGGCGGAAGAGGATGGGGCGGTGGGGGCGGCTTCGGTGGCGGGGGTGGAGGAGGAGGTTTTGGCGGCTTCGGCGGCGGAAGTTCCGGTGGCGGAGGAGCAAGCGGCAGTTGGTAGAGGAATTCGTAGAACGGTGATTAGCTTACTTAAAGAGGTGTGACACATGGTTCCCGAAAAGCAGATCAATGAATTTGTCAGCCGCATTCGCGAGCAGGCTGGGACGAACCTCCAGAGCGTGATCCTCTACGGTTCTGCCGCAACCGGAGAATTTCACTCGGATTTTTCCAATGTGAATCTCCTATGTGTTCTGCGTGAAAGCTCATTTACTACGCTGGCGGCGATTGTTCCCGCGATCAAATGGTGGACGAAACAAAAGCATCATGCTCCGTTGGTTTTAACCTTGGAAGAGATCGTACGTTCCGCCGACGTCTTCTCGATCGAGATGCTCGATATCAAACGCCGCCATCGCGTGCTTTACGGAGATGATGTATTGAGTGAGTTGCAAGTTTCGATGCAATTTCACCGCGCACAGGTCGAATATGAGCTGCGCGAAAAGCTAATACTCCTGCGGCAGCACCTGATGGCATCGGCTGAGAATGACAAGCAGATGTGGGACCTGTTGCTGCGCTCGGTCTCTTCTTTTTCGACGCTATTCCGGCATGCACTGATCGTGCTTGGAGACGACCAGCATAAGTCAAAGCGGGATACAATTCAGGCCCTCTCAACTCGGATCAAGTTCGATTCTTCGGCGTTTGTACAATTGTTCGATATTCGCGAGCATAAGGCTGAGACGAAACAATTTGATGTTAACGACGTATTCACGCGGTATCTGAATGGAGTGCAACAAGTGACCGCCGCAGTAGATACAATGCTGGATTGATAGAGGAGAAGAAAAAATGAGCAAGGGATTGATCGTGGTCATAGTTTTGGTGTTGATCGCGCTGATGGCCTTCGGACAATACGTAGGAGTTCGCAACACGCTGGTGACCAAGAACGAAGCGGTAAAGTCGTCCTGGTCGCAGGTGGATATTGTGTTGCAGCGCCGCGCCGACTTGATCCCGAATCTGGTCGAGACCGTTAAGGGTTACGCTCAGCAAGAGCAAACAGTGTTCGGTGACATTGCCAAGGCCCGCTCTGCTCTACTTTCGGCAGGGACTCCTCAGCAGAAGATTGCGGCCAACCAGCAATTGGATGGTGCTCTCGGCCGGCTGCTAGTTGTGGTGGAAAACTATCCGCAGTTGAAGTCAAACGAGAATTTCCTTCGCCTGCAGGATGAACTAGCTGGAACTGAAAATCGCATCGCGGTCGAGCGGAAGCGTTATAACGACACTCTGCAGGACTACAACACCTATGTGCAGAGCTTCCCGAACAACCTTTATGCTGGATGGGCCGGATTTAAGCCGAATGAAGCATACTTCACGGCTTCTGAAGGATCGCGAGTGGCTCCAAAGGTGAACTTCGCTCCGGCTGCTCCGGCGCAGAGCGCTCCTCAGCAAGCACCTCAACCTGCTCCTGCAAAATAGTGGACGCCGATTTCGCCATCGAGCTCGGAGCGGACGACGAAGTACTGGAAATGCCGTGGGCTGCCCCGGAGGGTAGCCTGCGGTACTACGACCTGAAACGTAATCCGGCGCTTTTGTGCGAAATCGAAGAAGCCCAACTTACGCCTGAGCTCGGGAAATTTCTCATGGCGGTAAACTCGTCGCCCGGCATTTTCGAAACCGCCAAGTGTGATCTCTGGTCGAGCAATCAAATCAATCCCGAAGAAGAGATCTTCGAAGCGCCGATCAAATTCGGTGGCTATATTGACTTGATCTTTTCTGAAGAGCGCCCGCGTTTCTCGTTTGACCAACACGAAAATA
>JAOAPG010000063.1 GCA_025462785.1 Acidobacteriaceae bacterium | reverse complement strand
CCAGGCCGAGAATGGTGGATGGAGCGCCGTATGAGCAGTTATTTTCCGGACCAATGGAATACAAGAACTTTCCGGACGGATCGGTTCGGTTGTAATTTCCGCAGCCTCCATTTCCATACTCCAAATACGTTAATGCTCCGGTCTGTGCATTCAGTGCGTAGGTTTCAGTTATATTGCCGCAGCCGCTATGGCAATACTGGGCGTCGATAAAGACCCAACGATCAAGCGGATCGATGGCAACAGACTGGGCCACCTGCGGGCCCTGATTAAGCGGGATGCGAAAAGGAGAACCAGCGACTTGCGCAATGGAACCATTGGCAGAGTTAATGCGAAAGACTTCGATGCCAGTGCAGTATTGAGGAAGTATTAAGAACTTGCCGGATCGATCGACGGCAATATCATTGCCGCCGTCGTTGCACGCGCTGGGAGTCTGAGCGAACGGCGAACCCGGAACAGGAGTCAGTGCGCCGTCAGTTTCATTGATGGAGAACGCATCAATCTTGTTGGCATTGTTGGAATCGTTCGTGTAGAGATAGTGTCCGGTAGGATCGATGGCCAGCGCTTCAGGATCGTTTTGCGTGGGGAAGGGAGATCCCGCAACCAGCTTGAGCGATCCATTACTTTGGACCGCGAAACCATAAACGGCATTGTTCCTGGTAGTGACATAAACAAACTTTCCGGAGGGATGTACAGCAATGTTGGTGGGAGTCTGTCCAATAGAAAATGGCGATCCGGGAACCTGGTAGATGTAACCATTGTTCCGATAGATGAAGTAAGCATCGATATCCTTCGATCCCCAATTGATGACATAGAGCCGGTACCCGCCTCTGTCAGCAGCCACCCTGTTAGGCCCCCAATGGGCCCAGGGTGGGTTTTGGCCGTTTGGAGTTATTAGTCCTGTTGAGGGGTTCACCAGATAGCCGTGGACTTTGCCTCCTGTGTAATCGGTCGAGTAGAGGAACTTGGGTGGCGCGGTGGATAGTGCTGGAGTTGATGTGTCGGTTTGCGCGTTGGCTGTACTCGCGAAAAATGCGAGGAGAAGAGAGCAGGGCAAAATGCAAGCAAGTCGTCGAAAAGGCTTCATGGCTACCTCGGGAGCAATTTGCTCGACATTTGGATGTAAGGCTTGAGCAGAGAGGGTTGCAGCGTCTAAGGTGAAAAATCCAGAGTTGGTTCGGGGTTTTGGCGGAAATGTTAATGGCTCTTTAAGTGAATATGAATGGCCGAAATAAGGAACTGCGCGAGATTGACATAGTTGCTGGCGCACTAGCACGATGGGGCTTCGGGCGTTCTAGTGTCCAAAACTTGCAGTTGAATGCAACGGAATAGGAGCTGTGCCATTTTTAAGGCAATCTGCATCTCTACTTCTTGGTGAGTCGGTTCTTTGGAGGGTTCATGCCACAAATTGCTGCCGTTGCTGAATGGACGACTCTGTTTCAGCGTTTGAAAACAGAGATCCCGGAAGCCTTCACTTCGGATGGGCGCGTGTTGAACCTGATTGAAGGCGAATGGAAAGAGCCGGGGTTCGGACGGCACTACGAATCGCCAGTGGATGGCCGGAGTCTTGGGCGCATTCCGATGATCGAGTTGGAAGTGGCGCGCCGGGCGGTGAGGTTCGCCAAAGCTGAGGCTGCGAATTGGGCGTCAGTTGATCTCGACCAGCGCCGGCAACGTGTGTCGGATTGTCTCGAAGGTTTGCGCAAACACCGCGAGCTCATTGCGCTGCTTTTAATTTGGGAGATCGGAAAACCTTACGCGCAGGCGCTTACCGATATTGATCGCTGCATCAGCGGCGTGGAGTGGTACGTCGAGAACATAGAGAGCATGCTCGACGGACGAACTCCGGTGGGACTGATTTCGAATATTGCCTCGTGGAATTATCCCATGTCGGTGCTCATGCATGCGGTGCTCGCGCAGGTCTTAGCAGGGAACGGTTCGATTTCAAAAACTCCGACCGATGGCGGACTGTACTCGCTTACGCTGGCGCATGCGATCGCTAGGCGATGTGGTTTGCCGGTCTCATTGGTAAGCGGTTCGGGCGGACAGCTCAGTGAAGCGCTGGTGCGAAATGAGTATGTGGATTGTTTGGCTTTTGTGGGCGGAAAAACCAATGGCGGCGTGATCGCCTCGAGTCTTTACGATGAGAAGAAGCGCTACATGCTGGAGATGGAGGGCGTGAACGGGTATGGCGTTTGGCAATTTTCTGACTGGGCAAAACTTGCGGACCAACTAAAGAAGGGCTTCGATTACGGCAAACAGCGATGCACGGCTTATGTCCGTTATGTTGTGCAGCGCGAGCTGTTCCCGAGATTCCTGGAAATGTATTTGCCGGTGTTGCGTTCTCTGCGTTATGGAAATCCGGTACTCGTCGAAAACGAAAACGATCCTTTGCCCAAGCTTGATTTTGGACCGCTCATCAACAGCAAGAAAGTTGAAGAATTGCGAGTGCTCTACACGGATGCTCTGGGCAAGGGAGCGATCAGTCTCTTCGAGGGATCGAACCAGGACAGCATGATATTTCCTAATCAGGATACGTCTGCGTATTTCGCTCCTATGTCTTTGTTAAATATTCCTCGTTCTTCAAAGCTCTATCACAATGAACCGTTCGGGCCGATTGACACCATCGTTGTTGTCGATCACTTGCCGGAATTGATTTCGGAGATGAATGTTTCCAACGGCAATCTGGTTTCTTCGATTGCTACCGATGATCCGGCTATTGCCAAGCAGGTCGCGGAGGAATCGCGGTCTTTCAAAGTGGGCGTCAACACGGTTCGATCCCGCGGCGATAAAGAAGAAGTGTTCGGAGGAATCGGACAATCCTGGAAAGGGTGTTTTGTTGGAGGAAAATATCTCGTGCTCGCGGTGACGCAAGGCCACGCAAACGAAAAGCTGTACGGGAATTTTCCGAGTTACACGTTATTGCCGGAAGAGACGTCGTCGCGGGCGATCGCGGGCAAAGCGTAACAAGCCGACAAATTGAGGGCTGCATTCACTAGATTCGCCTAATGCCGGAAATGTAAATATCCGCACGCGACCTCAGAACGACAAAGTTTTGACAAACTTCTGACAACCGTATTTTCTTTCCGCCGTAGTGTTGCGGTGGGCAAAAGCGAGCCCACACCCGCTTTGCTCATTCACTCATCGCAGCACAGCGGAGGTCAGTTATGACAAGTCAGAGACGCAAATTCCAAATTCATTTCAACGTGGCGCGAGTTGTTACGCTTGCCTTGCTCCGCGTGATGACGTTGGTCAGCACTCCGGCGTTCGCGCAAAACATTACCGTCGTCGCATCCACAATCCCCGCCAATGGGGATCTCAATCCTTACGGAGTCGCGCGCGTGCCTCGCAGCACGGGAGCTCTCGTTCAAGGAAATATACTGGTCAGCAATTTCAACAACAGTGCCAACCTGCAGGGCACTGGAACGACTATCGTGCAGATTTCGCCAAATGGTGCCGTCAGCCTGTTCGCAGCCATTGATGCTTCGAAGCTGCCTGGTGCTTGTCCGGGCGGAGTGGGCCTAACCACCGCTCTATGGGTGTTGCGCACCGGTTGGGTTATCGTCGGGAGCCTCCCGACCACGGACGGAACCGCAGCAACCGCGAAGGCTGGGTGCTTGATCGTTCTAGATAGCCACGGGAACGTCGCCGAGACCTTCTCTAACTCTTTCATTAATGCTCCATGGGATATGACCGCCAAAGATGGAGGGAGTAGCGCGGCATTGTTCGTTACCAATGTTTTGAACGGAACGGTGGCAGCGGGAGGAAACATCGTATTCGGTGGCACGGTGATTCGATTGAACCTCAGCATTCTGAATGGAGCGATGCCGAGTCTGCAATCGATCACTACCATAGGATCGGGATTTGCAGAACGCACTGACCCCGCCGCTTTGGTCATTGGGCCGACTGGACTTGCATTGAGTAAGGACGGCAGTACGCTCTTTGTGGCCGACAGCCTACGCAACCGGATCCAAGCAATTGCGGATCCGCTATCGCGTGTCTCCACCGCACACTTGGGTACCACGTTTACTCATGGCGGCAGTTTGAATGATCCGCTGGGCTTGGCGCTCGCGATGAATGGAGACATTCTCGCCGTCAACGGGAACAATGGCTTTCTGACACGGATCACACCTACTGGCCAGCAGGTTTCAAAAACGCTCCTGGACAGCTCGGGTACGCCTCCGGGAGCTGGCGCGCTTTTTGGATTGGTCGATGTGAGAGGTCAGCGTCTGTACTATGTCGACGATGCTACCAACACGTTGAATCTATTCCGCTAGATGGAAAAGATCAGTCGAGGAGGAGCGTGTTACGAAATTGGAATGCTGTTCAGAGGATTGGGCAAACGCAACGGGGCAAATTAAAATTGCGTCATGCTCCGATGGAAAG
>JAOAPG010000040.1 GCA_025462785.1 Acidobacteriaceae bacterium | reverse complement strand
GCGACGTTCGCATCGAAAGGTTTGCCGAACACTGAAAAGTTCCCATCCCACTGCGCGCCGCCAAGAAAGAGAATATGGTGAGCATCAATCTTTCGTATCTCCCCCGACAGCTTCTTGTAGACCGGTTCGAGCGAAGAATTCAAAGGGGCTAACTTGGGAAAATGCGGGATCGGCTCATTCAGCAGGTCATAACCGAGCACGGTTGGCTCATCGCGATAGTGCATCGCCAGACGCCGCCAGATGGCGATCAGGTGCTCTTGCTCTTGTGGGCTCTGGTAGAGCCAAGGATATCCAGCGCCGTCATCGATGTTAGCACCCGTCTGTCCGCCCGGCGCGGCATGCAGATCAAGGATCACATATAAACCTTCGGCGCGGCTCCAGAGGATCAACCGGTCCAGCAGCTTGAAACCTTCCGCATCGTCGCTCTCAAAAAGGCTGTAATGCAAAGGAACTCGAATGGCGTTGAAGCCGGAGTGGTGCAGGAGTGCGATGTCCTCACGCTTGACGTAGTTCTCGCGGTACTTCTGCCAGAATGCGGCCGAGCCTTCCGGTCCAAGGAGCTCCAACACCAATGCGCGGATCTCGCCAGGAGATTGCGGACCACCTTCGAACAGCCACATGTAACCTTCTGGCACCAACCAATTGCCCAGATTTGTTGCGCGAAGAAGGAACGGTTTACCAGCGGCATCGACGATCTGTTTGTGGTCCGTGTGGGCGAACTGCGCGTTTACCGGGGAAATCAATGCGATGGGAAGAAGCAGCACCTGTAGAAATCTCAACTTGAACATGATTCTCTCCGGAGAAAAGCCTACACCAAAGTTGCTGCTGCCGATGTTGTCGATGATTAGATTTTGGGTTCTTAGCCGCTTCGAGTGGGGGGCGACAACTGGGATGCGACCCTGTGACTTTGGACCGGCTATGCTGCCGCGCGGATCAGTTCGAATTGAAACTAGGACTGATGGATTCGGATGTGTTGCACGACCAGCGCAACCCAATTCTCTTCAATTACAAAGACTTCTCGAAGACACTGGCGAGATAAAAGGGACGGCGGCTTTCATGAAGGGTTGTGAGGTCGGGTGCGGAGCGAAAGACTCGATGGATTTTCGGAGTCCACCGACTTCCGGGATCAAAATTGACGGTAAAGTGATTCACTAGCAATAAGATTCCGCCGGGCACAAGCAACTGGACCACTCGCTCGCGAACCGTCTGTAAGACCGCGTCTGAGATTGGTGAGAGATAGTAGAGCGTGTCTGCGATCACGATTAGATCAAAGCCGTTATCCAGGTCACGGGTGAGATTGAGTGCATCCCCTTGCTGGAACTGCAGGTTGCTTTGGTCCGTCATTTCTCGTGTGGCCTGTGCGATGGCGACGTAAGACACGTCAATCCCCAAAACCTGGTCAGCGTGGTTACGTAAACGGCGTGTCAGATTGCCCAAACCGCAACCGAGGTCGAGTGCTCGTTTGTAATCACGCCGCGGGAGCAGGGAGAGCATCGTTGCGTATTTGATTTGCTGATAGTGAAAGTGGGGAGAATCCAATCCCCAAGGATCTTTTCGCTCTTCATAAAGCAGATCGAGGCTCTGGGCGTTATCGTGCTGGCTACGAAAACGCTGGAGTTGGGCATCACTGCGAGCGCTGCGGACCCAAAACCGGATATCGGAGAGCCACGTGAAAACATTCCAAGTCATGGTAGGTCTGAGGTCCGCAGTCGGATTCCCTATAGAATCCGGTGTGTGCTGCCCTGGGCAATCAATCCCGAGGAGAGCGTCTATGAACGTTGAACGGACTACGGCGCCTCCGTCGGCGCTTGCTCTTCGAACGTGCATTCTTTGGGTTTTTTGTCTTCTCGCAATCCCAGGAACACTGGCGCTCTCAACTTCACTCCACCTTCGGATGTCTCGTGGGTCCACTCGGAGAACTTTATTTCCGCCACTTTCTCCGGTTTTACCCAATGAACATTCTTTGCGTCAACTGGGCCGTGGAATGGATTGCGATTCGTTTCCAACTCTTTCAATACATCGAAGATCTGCTTCAGCGTTGCTTGATTGAATCCCGTGCCTGCCTGTCCGACGTGGATTAATTGACCCTTCTTGTTGTATAGGCCAAGGACCATTGATCCGAAATACTGGCGTGCTCCTTCGGGATCGGTGTATCCGCCAATGACGCAATCGACTGTTTGCGTGATTTTTATCTTTAGCCACTCGCGGCTGCGGTGCTCTTCGTAGCAACTCCCACGACGTTTCGCAATGATGCCTTCCAGACCTTGTTGCTTAGCGACATTAAACAGCGCGAGACCATCGTCGAAGTGGTCGGAGTAGCGCACGATCTCGTTCGAAGTTACGATCTGCGAAAGAACCTTCTTACGGTCTTCGAGCGAGACGCGATGCAGATCGTATCCGTCGAGATAGATCAGATCGAATACGTAATAGACCACAGGTACATCGGATCGGGCAGCTACACGGCGTCCGTGTTTGCGAATCCCGGTGCGCTGCTGCATCAGGCTGAATGATGCCCGTCCTTTCTCATCAAGTGCAACGACTTCGCCGTCGAGAATGGCTGTCTTTGCTTTGACGAAGTTTGGCAGAACCTGCAGTTCCGGATATTGTGCGGTGAAGTCGTTGTGGTTGCGCGAGACCAGCCGGACTTTGTCGCTCTCGATGAAAGAGACGGCGCGGTAGCCGTCCCATTTAATTTCGTAGAGCCAGTCTGGATTGTTGAAAGGCTTCTCGATGGAGAGAGCCAGCATGGGAGTGATCTGAGTAGGAGGCGGGCGCTTGACCGCTCCTTTCAAATCTTTCAACACAGGGGAAACGGAGAGCACAGGGGAATTCTTCGGATTGTTTTGGGTAGAAGGTTGATCCGCGGAAGATGGAGCAGTAGATTTCTTAACTACTTGTGACTTGATTTCTTTTTTTTTACCGCGCGAGTTTTTTCTGGCTTCGACTCAGGCTCTTTGGTTGAGGATTGCGTTTTTTTCTTCTTGTCCAGCTTCGCTAGAGTCTCCGCTAGCCAGGGCGCTTTCACTTTTCCGCGGGATGCGGGACGGCTACTTTTCCATTCATTGGCTCCTTCATCGCCTGCAATTTGCCCCAGAGTCTTCCCACTGAGAGCCGATTTGTCATACTCGTCGATGTTGTAACGTTCGACTACGGAGTCATCATGCTTTTTGATGAGCAGCCACTCCGTGCCTTTGCTTCCCGGACGGCGCCCTTTCATGTGAATGAGTGCAAAGTCTCCATTAAGCTTCTTGCCGTGAAGGCGGATTTTGAAGTCGCCCTTTTTTAGCATTGCGGAGGCTTCGGCGTCGGTTCCGGGAACGTACTCTCCATTCACCGGTACGGGCGAGAGCGGTTCCCATGTGCCGACATCCCACACGATAACTGTGCCTGCGCCGTAATTTCCCTCAGGAATGGTCCCCTCGAAATCGAAGTACGAAACCGGATGATCTTCGACCTGCATGGCGAGGCGCTTGTCGGCGGGATCAAGCGACGGTCCCTTGGGGACAGCCCATGATTTGAGCACGCCTTCCATCTCGAGACGGAAATCGTAATGAAGGCGTGTCGCATCGTGCTTTTGCACGACAAAGCGATGCGAGTTCTTCTTCTCGACTTTTGGAGGAGGCTCGGGAGTCTCTTCGAACCGACGCTTGCGTTTGTATTCCTCGAGGGCCATACAAGAATCATTTTACCCACGGAGACGCTGAGACACGGAGAAAATCGCTTAGAATCACTGCCACATGATCCGAGAATATCCAGACCGGCCTCTGGTCGGGGTTGGCGCCATTATCGTCGAACAGGGCAGAGTCGTTTTGATCAAACGAGGACATCCGCCTTTGCTAGGTGAATGGTCCATCCCGGGTGGGATGCTGGAATTGAGCGAGACCGTTCGCGCGGCGGCGGTCCGTGAGGCTCAGGAAGAGACGGGGCTAATTGTCGAAGCGACGGAGTTGCTCGGAGTGTTTGATCGAATCGTGCGTGATGATGACGGACGCACTCTCTATCATTATGTATTGATCGATTTTTTGTGCCGCCGGGTTGCTGGCGAACTCAAAGCCAGCGGCGATGCCGACGACGCGCGCTGGTTCACGCCCGCAGACGTTCATAAACTGCCATTGCCGAAAGACACAGCGGAAGTGATCCAGTTCGGATTTGAAAAAGGGAACTGAGCGCGGTTCGGAAAGCGCGACTCTTGTCCCTACTCTTCGTGATCCAGAGATTGTCCGTCGGGACCAACCTGAACTTCGGATCGTTTTCCAGCGGTGATAACTGCTGCTTCATATGCAACAAGCTTCTCGTGTTTAGTGATGGATTCGACTTTGAGGAGCTTTCCCTTTCCTGCCTTCGCTCGCAGTCCGTCGCGCACCGGAGAAGGAAGGGTATCGACGGGTGCCTGTTCTTCTACTTCGGCGATGTCGCCATTGGCGGCGATTAGCACGTCCTTGGTGTGACCAGCTACTGTCATCTCTACTTCGTAATAGATTTGCCCATTCTCGGTCTCGGATGAAAAGCCGCGGATGGTCGCTCCCTGGCTCTGTGCCGCTACGGTTTTTTCAACAGCCGCGGGCAGATAGGAACGCTTGATCTTCTTTTCTTCAGCGGAAACGGTTATTGCCAGGGCAATCATGGCGGTGAAAGCGAGAGTAAAACGATAGCGAATGTTCAACGGTGTTCTCCTTTGCGGCAACTCATCCCCGGGACTTCCAGGCTCTTGGATGGAAACACAGCAAACATTAAGGCAAGTTGAAGATGCGTGTTCAGCCCATCGTTGACGGGATTCCCGGCCCCGCGTATCCTTAACTCGTGCGCATCTGCTTTTGTCCCATGCCTCCCGCCATGTGTTGTTGTACACGGGCGCCGATGTGTGGGTAGCGCAGTAGGTTTTGAATTACCCACCCGGCGCAATCGGGTGGGTTTTGTTTTTGTGGCATTTACCCACCCCAATTCAACGCCGAGGCGGGTTTGGGTTAGCACTCTTGTCTTAACTCTTGGGGAATCCTGGGAGAATTATCGAATTTAGAGGAGAGAAACTATGAGCACTGCGACTTTACCCGAAACATCCCGCGTTCCACGGATCAATGACACGGCTCCCGACTTCACCGCTGAAACGACGCAAGGTCCAATTCACTTTCATGAATGGGTCGGCGATGGTTGGGCAGTTTTGTTTTCGCATCCTAAAGACTTCACACCCGTGTGCACGACCGAACTCGGCTACATGGCAAAGCTGCAGCCGGAATTTGCCAAGCGTAACACGAAAATCATCGGACTCAGTGTTGACCCCGTAACCAATCACGCCAAGTGGGCCGCCGATATTGAAGAGACTCAAGGGGCCAAGGTGAACTATCCCATGATCGGCGACCCCGAGCTCAAGGTCGCCAAGGCATACGGCATGTTGCCGGCCGAGAGCGGAGCGACATCCGAAGGACGCACCGCTGCCGACAATGCTACGGTCCGCACCGTGTTCGTGATCGGTCCTGACAAGAAGATCAAGCTGCAGATCAGCTATCCCATGACCACCGGCCGCAACTTCGACGAAATTCTGCGGGTTATCGATTCGATGCAGCTCACGGCCAAACACAAGGTGGCAACGCCGGTGAACTGGAAGCAGGGCGAGGACGTGATCATTGTGCCTTCGGTTTCGAACGAGGAAGCGCAGCAGAAATATCCCGAGGGCTTCAAGACGATCAAGCCTTACCTGCGAACGGTGAAACAGCCGAGGTAGCTGCAGATAGCATTCCGTCTGAAAAGTGCGGCGGATGGGGAGCGGATGAACACGGGTCTTCTCTAGGAGCCCAGTTTTGGGCCCTTTTGTGAACTCGCTCCCAATCTGTACTCATGCGGCATGATTTGGCCGTCCCCGGTTGCCTAACCCTTCCGACGTCTCCGACAGATTTAGACGACGCTTTTCCCCCTGAGAAGCGCCGCACCGACCTTATCGCTTACAATCAGCTATCGTTCTACAATCAGCAACTCTGCTCCTGGCGGCTGAATCTTACTCAGTTCAAGTCGTTGTCTTGACAGGGTAGTTTCTTGCGCGGGAGCGACGCTGGGGGAATATGACACGTTTTCTAGTTGCGAGTTTTTTGGGGTTCGCACTCCTGTTTTCAATGGCATGCGGTAGCGGGAGCTCTACTTCTACAACGACGACTACGACGGCGAACAGTCCGCAGATTGCTGGTTCGTGGGAGATCGCCATGCAATCGCTCGAGAAGCCCGGCTATTCGACGCTGATTGAGACCAATCTGCAGGAGACCGGCGGCGGCACTACGTCATCAGGTACCCTTTCGGCGAGCGGCGCTAGCCAGCTCATTCTCATCGGGCAACATCCGAGCGGGGGACTGTTCTTTGGAGGTAACTGTTCTCCGGTAGGAACGAACAGCCTAACGGGGACGGTCTCCACTGCCGACGCTGTGTCACTGGTCCTGACCGAAAACACCACTGTCTACACGTTTACGGGAACCTTAACAGGCTTGAATAATACAATGTCGGGCACATACGTCCTTACTAGTGGCACTTGCCAGGACACGGGCAACTTCGTTGGCCAGCAGGTGGGGCAAATTTCTGGGACATACGCGGGTACGCTTACTCTTACGAATGCAAGCGGAAGCGATAATGCCAGTGCAGTTTTGACCGAATCGCCCGGCGGCTTTACGGAAGCCTTAACGCTAACCGGCACGCACAACGAAACCGACACGCTCTCGGGTATCGTGGTCGGGAACGTATTTTCGGTTGCAGGAACAGTGGCCGAAAGTAGCGTGACTTACTACGGATATTACGCTCCGAGTGAGAAAGCCGTGTTTATGGTGGACGCCTCGAACGACACATTGTTAGGGACGTTGCGCGCGCCGTGATAAATCTGTGATGTGGTGAATCTTCTTCTATATCTTCTGAGGAAGCGCATATGATCCGGTGATTGTCCCGGTCTTCAAAACCGGCGGATGGCGGGTTACCCCGTCATCGGTGGGTTCGACTCCCACTCGCTTCCGCCATTTTTCAATCAGTTAGCTGTCTAAGAATCCGTTGCAGAATCCGTTAGTTGGATTGTGCAGGGTTGAGTGCCAATCCCACGACCTTACTGTGAGCATCGGCCATTTCGTTTGTTACTACATCGCCGTAGATGTTCATCGTAGTTCTGATGTCTGCGTGACGCATCAGTTTTTGTTGAACAGGTATCGGAGTTCCCACGGCATCTAGCCAGCTTCGGTACGTGTGGCGCATACTGTGCGTCCCGATCTTGCCAATCCCCGCAGCAATACCTGCCTTGCCGAACTCCCTCAACACTTGGTCGTAGCACCAAGGCTGCCTGCCGAGCTTCAAGGGAGAAGCGAATATCCAATCCGCTGGGCCAGAGAAGTGAGTGGCCTGCTTCCAGACCTTCAACTCTTCGAACATGGCAGGATTAATCGACATTTGCTTTTGCGAATAGGCGGTTTTAACATCTCCTACTCTCTGCCGAACAATCCCGCGCTGCACACTGAGCTTACCTTCGAGCCAATCAATATCGTCGGACCAACGTAGGGCCAGACATTCACTGATGCGAAGGCCAAAGGAAACGCAGAGTAGAGCAGCCATGCGGAACGGTCCCATGAGATGCTGTACGAACCTCTGGAGTTCTTCCACGGTCAAACTACGCGGTACTCTTCTGCGCTTGGACACTCCCTCGATTGCTACCAACTCCATAGGATTACGCTGTGTCGGAATGTCGCCCCTCCACATTGCGTAATCCCACAGGCCATCAATCAACCCTTTGATGTGGGACCGGCTCTTTGGGGAGTATCCACCGGTTATTGGTGAAACTTATCCCCGCTGTTTGAACCTAGCAGCGAATCGTTCCCGAGTGACAAGGAGATCATGGAGCCGGACTTCTATGCCAATTCGGAGCAGCATTCTATATAGTAAGTAAGTAACGCACATGATGTTCGGTTTGCGAAAACTTCTGAGCGTAGCTGTCCTAACCGCGGCGGCTTTTCATTCAAGTCTGGCAGCTTCTGATCCAACAGCCGGAAAGCTCTTGGCGGAGGGCCGCGTCGATGATGCGATTTTGTTGCTCCGAGGCAGGATCAACGGCGCTCCGAATGACGCCCAATCCTTTAGCCTTCTATGTCGCGCTTACTTCATGCTCGGCGAATGGAACCCTGGAATCACCGCGTGCGAGAAGGCCGTTTCAGTCGATCCCGACAACATTGAATACCATTCATGGCTGGGCCGAATTTACGGAGAGAAAGCGGACCACTCCTCTTTCATTACTGCAGCTCGACTAGCGGGCAAGGTGCGTAACGAATTCGAGACCGCTGTGCGGCTCGACCCCAATAGCGTCGACGCACGTGCCGATCTCGCTGACTTCTATTTGGAGGCTCCCGGAATCGTCGGTGGCGGAAAAGGTAAGGCGGAAGCGCAAGCGCAAAAAATCGCCGCACTAGATCCCGCACAGGCTCACCGGGTAAAGGCTCGGATGGCAGAAGAGGAGAAGGACTACGTTACAGCCGAGAAAGAGTATCGTATTGCGATCCAGTTAAGCGGGGGTAAAGCTGGAACATGGCTCAATCTGGCTCGCTTCTACCGGCATGTGGGGCGTTGGAATGAAATGGAGGATGCAATACGCCATGCCACCGCGCCGGAGATGAACCGGCCCGACCTGTTGATGGGCGCGGCGGAGATGCTGATCAATGCGAAGCGCGACCTTCCAGACGCCACCGAGTTGCTGCGCCGTTACCTGTCGTCTAATGCCACGGTGGAAGATGCTCCAGTCTTCAAAGCTCAGTACCTGCTGGGGACGATCCTGGAGCGAGAAGGAGATAAGCAAGCGGCGGCCGAACAGTACCGTGCCGCGTTATCCCTCGCCAAGAATTTTTCTCCCGCACGGGATGCTTTAAATCGACTGAAACAGTAGACGAAGATGGGTATCAACTCGGAGTCAGCTTTGAATACGAGAGCTTTTTGCTATGCTCAACCAAAGCGATAACCGTTTGGACGAGCATGCGTTTGAGATTTGAATCTTGAAATAGCGGGATGAACGCCAGACTCACTGTTGTTGTGAAGGCACTTGGCGGCCGG
>JAOAPG010000026.1 GCA_025462785.1 Acidobacteriaceae bacterium | reverse complement strand
GTTAAGAAGGTTCTCGATCAGCACGGCATTCTATTTATTGCCGATGAAGTACAGTCAGGATTTGCCCGCACCGGTAAGATGTTTGCCATCGAGCACTATGGTGTTGTGCCCGATATTCTGGTCACCGCAAAGGGAATTGCTGATGGCTTTCCGCTCAGCGCATTCACCACACGGCCTGAGATCGCCGACGCCTATAGACCTGGCGACCATCTTTCAACATTCGGCGGCAATCCTGTTTCCTGCGCTGCCTCACTGGCAAACATAGAGTTTATAGAGAAAGAAAATCTCGCAGCTCGGGCCACCGAAACCGGCAAATATGCGATCGCAAAGTTGAAAGAGTTGCAGAAGCAGAATCCAATTATTGGTGACGTACGCGGTCTCGGACTGATGATCGGAGTCGAGCTGGTGAAAGACGAAAAACTCACGCCAGGAACTTCGGAAGCCGAGGCCATTCGTGATTCGCTACTCCGCCAAGGCGTGCTGGTTGGGGTGGGGGGCGTTTACGGTAACGTGATTCGTTTCCAACCGCCACTCGTAATCACTAAGCAGCAGATCGACCGGGCAATAGACGCGTTTGCAACCGCTCTGCAGGAAGTGGCCCAGCCAGCAGCGGTTTAGCTGAACTAAATTTCATCGTTGTCATCACGATCGTCGTCCGGGTTGCCGCGATCGAGGTCTTTTGCCGAGCTCAAGGTACGTCCGTCATTTGCGTGCCGGATTTCAATCCTGCCGTTCACATCGCTTAGTTTGATTCGGGTTCCGCCGCTACCGAGCTCACCACGCAGACTGTGACCTACAAATTGATGATTGTTCACATGCAGTCCAAAATCATTATTGATCCCGCCCGAAACGGTGGAAGCTTCGATTTCTGCCTTGGCGTCTGAAGGCAGCGTCAGCTCCACGCCTCCATTCACGGAGGAAAGCTCAACGGGGGAATTTTCCAGTCGATCAAAAGTAGCTTCCATTCGACCGTTCACCGTAGACAATTCCGCTCGGCCACCGAGGTTACGAGCGGAGAGGTGCCCATTAACACAAGAAGCGTGGACCTCCGCAGCGACGCCTTGAATGTCTAATGAGCCGTTAACGAGCTGGATCTCATCTAGGCGTGCATTGCGAGGCACACTCAGTGTGTATTCGACGCTCGCTGGATTGTTCCAATTGCCGGAGTTGAAAGTCGTATCGTGGTCCGGGTAGCGGGTGTGAATCGAAATGGATTCGCGGTTCGCGTCCACTTCGATCTTCGCCTCATCCAGCCGCTCTTTATTTCGCGCGTACTTGATGGCGTCAACTTTGACCTCGTTCCGGTCCCATCCGGTGACGTGAACCGGGCCATTAATGTTGTCGAGCTCGACGCGTCCACCGGCCGAAAGCGGGTAACTCTGATGAAACGCCTCGGTCAGTTGCCCGGAATAGT
Source organism: Acidobacteriaceae bacterium (assembly GCA_025462785.1). Classification (GTDB taxonomy): domain Bacteria; phylum Acidobacteriota; class Terriglobia; order Terriglobales; family Acidobacteriaceae; genus JAOAPG01. The sequence goes on along the minus strand of JAOAPG010000026.1, from coordinate 10,630 downwards.
CGGAGGCTTGCGCGCTCGAGGTAGTCAAAAGCAGAACACAAAGACACAGCGCCAGAGCAGCTGCGGGAACGCTTGGCGCGAGCTTGAGACTCTTTGCTTGCAATTGATCTCTCATGCCTTCCTCCGGATAGGACACCGTTTAGACGTGCCTGTCTCGAATTTGTGAGCGATACAAAAGACCTGCTAGAGATACGGTGAACGAAGGTGTTTAGTTCCGACGAACTAAGGGTGTTCGAGCGGGATAGGCTTCTTCTGAGCTTCGGAGATGACGTAGACAATCAAAATGCCCAGCTCGGGCTCAATCGGATGCCGGTATCGCGGGTGAGGGAACACGAAATAGTAAATCGTTGGATAAGAAAGAATTAGACACAGGAACAGCCAAGCCCCTTGCTGACGCTTGCGCAATGCGCGTGCTAATCCCCAAAAGGAAAGCACGGTCGACGCGAGGAACACCGAATCTTTGAAGGGAGCTAGGGCGGGAATTTCCGCCAAGCGGGGAAGGCCTCCCCAATAGTAGATAAAGCGCTTCAAACTCAGAACAGCAAAGCGGCCGTAATCTTGCCGAATAAACTCAATTGCCTGCCCTTTGCGCTCGGCCACATAAGCGAGTTCCCCCATTGAGCGGTACTGCTGCATCGCCGAGACATTTTGGCTGGGATGTAAATATTCCATCCAGGTACCATTCGCGCCCGGACCATTGCCGAGCCGCAATTCCGCGCCGAAGTTGGATCGAATAAAAACAAACTTTCCGAATATTCGATGATTTCGGACGAGCCACGGCGTGATAGACACGATACAGACAACCGACGCTAGAACCACTCCCGGCAAAGAACTTTTTTCGCGCTTCCATCGCCGATACCACACCCACAGCCCCGAAGCTGGAAGAAACGAGAGCAGCGACGTGTTGGTCAGAGCAGCGACGCCCCACAGGAAACCGAACTCCAGCCAGGGTTTCCATCCATTTCTTTCTTCTAAATCCAGCGTAAGCCAAAAAATGACTGCGAGCAGAAGCGCGGCGAGGCTGGTCTCCCACACCCAGCGCGTACACCAGTACATCACTGAGGGGAGAAACGCCCAGATCCAAGAAGTCCAGACTGCAACTTTTTCGCTGAAGCAGCGCTTAGCAATTAGGAAAATAGGAATGCAGGTCAGCGCGGAAAAAAAGCTATTGATTGAGAGCAGGACCAGCGCGGACGCATGACTATAAATTCCGAATAGTTTGAAAACTCCGCCAATCAAATATGAATAAAGCGGCGGCTCCCAAGCAGTTGGCCCGCTTATCTCGTTAAAAGGATTCGAAAATCCTTGGCCTGAGGCTATCGATCGCCCGATGCGTCCCATCTCCCAGCCAAAGCTGAAGTTGTCGTCAATTGTCTTGAATTTATATGTGTGGCCGATCAGAATTAGCGCCAAGCGCAAGACAAAGGCAACGAGCACCATCCAAAAAAAAGATGTGCGAGCTTTTGGCCACCAGTGCCGATACGTGTTCAGGATTCTGGAGATTAGAATATCGAACCGGCTTGGAGGAGTTGCTGTTTGGGCATCTGCCATCAGGAGATGTGTTATTTGTAGCTGATTCGTTCACCATCCGGCAAGGAGCCTCTTGCAGTGTCCATCCTCAAATGCCGAAATGTGCTCAGGTAGACTAGAACTATTGCCAACATCTGATAGGAGCTCCATACCTGCTATGTCCGGACTTGTAAAACTCACAATCCAATCCGAATTGCCCCCGGAAGGTGAAGCCAAGGAATTTACGTGCGGTGACAAGGTGATCTGCGTGGCAAATGTAAATGGCGAGATCACCGCGATGGACAATGTATGTCTTCACCGCGGAGGCCCGCTCGGACAAGGTGTAATTGAAGGAAATAAAGTAGTGTGCCCGTGGCATGGCTGGCAGTTTGATCCAAAGACGGGAGAGGCCACGCACAATCCGAAAGCTAGACTCGTTGTCTATGATTTAGAAATAAAAGATGGTGAGGTAATGATTCGACTCTGACGAAATCTGCAAGAACGCCGTCAATGGAAGTTCGCTTATCAACATTTTGGCGCGAAATAGTAGCATCCGCAGCTCTTGTACTCACAGTCGGTTACTAAAGAACTAGTCTTAACTCACACATTTCGATACAGTCTTTGGCACTGAATTTGCCAATATCATGGGTGAGTGAAGTTCCGCATTTACCTCGCCGCTGGTTTTATTTTCGTCTCGCTCCTGTTGGCTATTGTTGCCGGAGTCGCCTATAAGAACGCTCAGGCGCTCCTCATGGATGGCAAGTGGACTTCGCACACTCAGGAGGTGCTAACAGAGCTGGAGTCCGCCCGGGACAGCTTCCACCAGCTAAGGAATGCGGCTGAGAGCAAACGAAACACAATCGAAAGACAAGTCGCTCTCGGACCCGCACAGATTGATCCGTTAAGACAGCGCATAGCCCGAATCCGGGAGTTAACACGCGACAACATAGAACAGCAGAAGCTTGTATCGCTTTTGGAATCAGAGATCGATGCGACTGTCGGTTCCTATGAGCAGGAGGAAAGCCTTTCTGCTTCTGAAGGTGCGAACATCCCCAGGGTCGAAGCGCTGGTGAAAAGCGAGCAGCAGGATCTGCAAGAAGCCTTCCAAACCTTTGCTGAGATGCGCACTGAGGAGGAGCGTCTGCTCCGCGAACGTAACCTGCGCGAGACTAAGGCCGCAGAATCTACGCTGCAAATAATTTCCTTATTTGCAGTCGTTGGATTGCTGGTTGTCACGTTTTCGTATTGGTTGCTGACACAGAATCTCAAAACTCGAGAAAAAATGCAGAGGAGCCTGGCCGAAAGTGAGGCCTTGTACAAAGACCTGTTTGACGGAACCAGCGATTTGATTCATCTCGTTTCGCCCGACGGCCGGTATCTCTACACCAATCGGGCGTGGCGTGAAGCGCTGGGTTGTAGCCTGGAAGAAATTCCAAACCTTCGGATGGAAAACGTAATACATCCCGAGGATCTTTCCTTAGCCAAGCAACTTCTCGCGCGGCTTCTCGCCGGCGAGGTGATTAGCAACATTGAAGTACGTCTTCGTGCCAAGGATGGCAGAGTCATAAACATAGAGGGAAGCAGTAGTTGCCGTTACGTGGATGGTAAGCCATTCAGCACTCGTGGAATTTACCGCGATGTGACAGAGAAGAAACGTGCCGATGCGGAGCGCGCGCGCCTTATATCGATACTGGAAGAAGCTCCTGATTTTATCGGAAGTGCCACTCTCGATGGCAAAGTACAATCAGCAAACCGCGCGTTTCGCCAACTGCGTAATCTGCCTGATAACGCCGACCTCAGCCAGATATCTATCGCCGGTGTTCACCCGGAATGGGGAAATCGCAAACTGCAGGAGGAGGCGATCCCTACTGCCCTTAAATCTGGCGTCTGGCGCGGAGATAATGTACTCATCGATCACCAAGGGCGCGAAATACCTGTATCCCAAACCATCGTCGTACATCACAATCACCTGGGGGAACCGGCCTTCATCTCCACGCTTTGTCGAGATATAAGTGAAAGCAAACGTGTGGCAGAGACTCTGCAAGAGGCAAAAGATCAGCTAAAGAATGCCTTGCAACGTGAACAGGAAATCTCCCGCACCGATACCCTTACTAAGCTGCCGAACCGCCGGGCGTTCTACGAGACACTGGAAGCGGAGCGTGTGCGAAGTCTTCGCTACCGTCATCCCCTTACGGTGGCCTATGTTGATCTGGACAATTTCAAGAAGGTTAATGACTCACTGGGACACGCGGAGGGCGACGAGGTGCTGATGAGCGTTGCCGCTACTCTGCGAACAAACCTTCGCGCCAGCGATTTTGTGGCGCGCATTGGGGGAGATGAATTTGCCATTGCATTACCGCAAACGGACGCTCGATCTTCGGAGACTGTGCTGAAAAAGCTACAAGTAAGCTTGCTGGAAGCAATGGCCAGCCGCAATTCAGGAGTTACCTTCAGCATTGGAGCTGTAAATTTCATGGAGCCGCGGGACTCACTCGACACCCTGATTCAAATCGCGGACGGCATCATGTACATGGTCAAAACGCGCGGAAAGAATGGAGTCTCTGTCGCGGTTGTCGGCTAGTCGATTGTTTTGCCCTCACCCGAGGAACTTCAAAAAGCTGCTGGGCTGATCGTCAAATCCTGGAAAGTCCTGATTCAAATTCTTGTTTCCCAAGTGCGTGTACACTGCTTCTCCCAGTACGCGCCGGAAGTCGGTGGTTACGGCGAGATCGCGTCCTTCATAGAGCTGTGACTGATCGAGCCCCGGCCAACGTCCATAAACTTTGCCGCCTTTCACCGGGCCGCCCAGCACAAACATCACATTAGCGTGACCGTGATCGGTGCCGCGGTTGCCGTTTTCACGAGCCGTCCGTCCAAACTCGGACATGGTTACGACCACCGTGTCTTCTCCGAGATTACCCAAGTCCGTCCAAAATGCGGCGAGCGATTGCGAGAATTCCCGCAAAACATTTGCGATCTGACCCTGTGTGCTTCCCTCGTTCACATGATGGTCCCATCCCCCGATGTCGGCGAATGCGACTTGTACACCCAAGTTAGCCTTGATGAGTTGCGCAAGTTGTTTGAGGCTGTCGCCGAAACGTCCCTTGGGATAATCAGCCCCGGCCGCTGATGAATACTTCGCTGGATCAGCCGATTTCAGCATCTTCACCGCCTCAAAAGTCTCTTGCCCTGTGCCATGTAAAACCGAGTCCACGGAATGCTCGTATATCGCCTCGAATGTGTTCGACACAGGTATTGCCTTTGGATTGCGACCGCCTACTCCGAAATCGTTGATGTTGTTGAGGGCGGCCGCAGGTTCGCTGCCGGAAAGAATGCGAGGCATCGAAGGCCCAAGAGCAATAGCTCGAAAAGCCGATTTGTCCGCAGGATAATCCGTCGAACGCAAACTGCGGTTGAGCCAGCCGTCTTCAGTAGCCTTCACTCCGGGCGTGCCGGATTCCATGAAGTCTTGCGCATCGAAATGAGAGCGCGTGGGATCAGGCGATCCTGCGGCATGTACAATCGCCAGGTGATGTTGATTCCAGAGCGGCTGAAACGCCGAGAGGGAAGGATGCAGGCCGAAAAACCCATCAAGCTCGATCACCGCGCCTGGCGGAATATTGATGGAAGGCCGCATCGCGTAGTAAGCCTGCTCCCCATGTGGCACAACAATGTTCAGACCATCAGCCGCGCCACGCTGGAAAATCACGACCAGCCTCTTATTCTTGACACCCAATGATTCGGCGGCATAGCAGGCTCGAGTAACAAATGCCGGGAGGGCGGAAGTGCCAACAACCGCGAGGGCTCCATTGCGAAGAAAAACGCGACGAGTGATCGACATAAGAAGCTCCTAGCTTCTAGCTCTTAGCGTCTAGCTTTAGCCAAAGCTAGAAGGTAGCAGCTGCTCTTGCTTGTCTTCTTTTCAACGGACGAAGCTCATGGCGAATGGATTGAGACTACCCCTCAATTATGAACCTACGTTGCCAGTAAAGTTGCTGGCAAGGCAGTTACGCCAATTCTTCTCTCAACCCGCTTCGTTTGGTTGGACCTTGATGACAATCGACGTCATATCATCCCCTTGCGGCTCATTGTTCACAAAATCGCGGGCCGCCTGATAGAGCCCATTCACGATTTGCTGGCTTGGCTCCGTACTTTGAGTTTGGACGTGGTGCAGGGCTCGAGTCCAGCCGAATTCTTCTCCTTCGGGACTCGTGGATTCTGTGACCCCGTCGGTGATCAAAAGCACGACCTCGCCTTGCGCTAATTCGATTGCAGGTTGCTGCGAAAAAGGGCTTTCTGCGAAAAGGCCCAATGGCGGTCCTGTGCTTTCGAGCGTACGCGCGTGAGTGCCATTACCAAAGCCGAGCCAGATCCGTGGCCCTTGAGATCGCCGACGGCGATAATCAGCGATCCATCTGGCATGGAGATGAAGTCAAAATAATCGCCGCCGGTCTCGTAAGCGGGCCGAGTCGCCGCGCCAATATCCCGGTAATGCGGGTGCAGAACCGTAGAGCTTTTGCTGAATGTCGCGCGCCAGCTGAAGCTGGAACTCCTGTTCCTGTTTTTTCCGGAGCTCCGTGATGTTTTGTAAAACGGAGACAAAATGCGTGAGTTGTCCGGAATTATCGCGGATGGGAGTGATGGCTTGCTGTGCCCAGAAGAGATCGCCGGCCTTGGTCCGATTGATGATCATCCCCTCAAAGTCACTACTTGCGCGAGCAGGATGAGAGCCTGCATCGCCTCACGATCTTTAGTGATGTTATGAAACACAACCACGCCACCGCAAACTCGTTCCATTGAATCCGGCAAGGGCCACGCATTCACCTTGATCCATACTCCGGACCGTTGCTGGAGAGTCCGTACAAAAACAACTTCATCCGCAACTGTTTCTCCGTGAATAGCGCGGACCAACGGCAGCTGTTCTTGATCCAGGAGCGTTACCTGATCGGGCGAATACCAGCCGTAAATGGACGTTGCATCTTGCGGTGTGAGATCGATGGAGCCGTTCCCCAATATTGTTTCGGCGGCCGGATTAGAAAATAACAGCCTTCCTTCAGAATCAGCCACAATGACGCCCACTGGCAAGCTTTCAAAAATAACCTGGAGCGCATCCCATTGTTGCGCGAGTGCTTCGTACTTCAACTGTGTGCTTGCTGCCATGGAATCTTTGCCGATCTAATCTTTGCCGATCAAAGTTAGACGATGGTTAATAAGTCGTAAGTAGCAGATGAACTGGTTTCAAGTGATTGAAGGGAAAGACGAGAGCGATGAGAAATTCAGAGTACGAGTGCATATTAACAATGCATAGATCGGCTATTATGCGCGGACTTTAGTAAAAACTTTGGGAGGGTTTAGGTGAGGAAAAGCCGTCCGTGGCTAATCTTGTGCTGCAACGAAGCTGCTAAGTGATCTACGTCCCCTGCGGCAATGCTTCCCGCGAGTCCTTCTTCCAGGAAGGGCACTCGATTACTGCCAACGGTATCACGCCGAACTTGCACGAGAAGAGCCTGCACAACGTTTGGGTCGAATTTTTGCGGAGTCATGCGCACAATTTCTCTTAGCGTGCCGCCGAGTGAAAGCCGCTCCCGGTAAGGACGTTCGCTGTTCATGGCATCGAATGTATCGGCGACTCCGATGATCCTGACTGGCAAAGGTACCTCATCCATCATGAGCTGGTCAGGATAGCCCGTCCCATCCCCACGTTCATGGTGCCAGCGGACAATCTCCGGAATTTTCGGCCAAGGAAATTGCACTCCACTTACAATTTGATGCCCCACAAGCGTATGGTCCGCCATCTCGCGGAACTCTTCAGCATCGAGTGAAGTTGTTTTTCCGAAGAGCCTCTTATCGACCGCGACCTTGCCAATATCGTGCAGGTATCCGGCGGAACGCAGAGCGGCAACTTCGCTCATGTCCATATTCATGGCTTCACCCATGGCCGCCGCGTAGCGGCCCACACGTAATGAATGCCCGTGAATGTTGACGTGCTTTACATCGATGGCAGTCGCGAAAGCTTCGAGCGCGTTGTCATAAAAACCGTGCAGGGAGGCCATCAAGCGCAGATTTTCGGATACACGCTGAGCCAAAGTCTGACTCAAAGAATGATTGTGGATGAAGAGCGCAACATAATGACACAGCAAATCCAGCGCTTCGAGTTCGTCTAAATCGTACACCGCATCGGCTTCGCGACGGCCCAGGGCCACTACTCCAACCAGTTTGCCAGCGACTCTGAGTGGGACGATGCACTTGAACAACTCGGGAGCCACGTTGCCGTTCGAACTCAGGACCGAGTCATAGGCAACCTGGCTCAGAATCATTGGGCCACGCGCGGTGGTCTGGGCATGGACGTGTTTTGGCAGGAGAGGAATGATCGCAGGATCGGGCATGAGCGCGAAGCCATCCGCAACAATTGAACTGAGCAGGGCAGGCTTGTCGCTGAATGAAAAAAGCACCGCCTCTCGGGCCCCGCCCGCCTGCAGCAGGGCAGCAAGAATCGCGCGCGCCGTTTGCGGGAACTCACGTGCCGCTGTAATTGCGGGGCCGAGGTCCGATAGAGCTTCAACGGTACGAAGGAGTCGCCGGAAATTGTCTTTCTGCATCAACTTGCTGGAGCAGAAACCCAGAGCAACTTGAGAGTACCATGCACCGAAACCTGTGCGACTCCGAGGTTTGTTGGTTAGTTTGGTGCAGGCGGTTAGCGGCGGTTACCCGATTTCGTCGGGCGAATTTCCTTAAAGGTCATCTCTTGAGCGGGACTTCGATTCTTCTTTTTCCAGTCGAGAAAAAGCTCGCCATAGGATTGCGTGATGTAGTCGCGTGGCGAAATTTGGAGCCGCTTTGCGGTCTGGTCGATCCAGCGGGAGGGCCCTTCGATCTCTCCGAAATTTCCGATTGGCGTCTCGTCGACTACAACGTGTCCTTTGCCATCGCTCCATTCTGCGCGGAATTTTTCATATCGAAAAGCCGGAGAAAAATTCAGAGCGCGCAGGATAGCGTCCATTTTCGGGCCATCGCAAACTTTGGTTTCGTTTTCCACACGTTTTTTATAGCGGCCAGCTTTGCCTTTGGTTTTATGCGTGAGCACCCACTGTTCGCCAAATTTACGCAGCCTAAGAATATCGCCGCGCTTCCTGAGAGGATTGTTCGGTAGGTCGTAAAGAGTATTCAGTTCGTGAGTCCGCTTTGTGTCCAGATGAAAGCCCGAATCTCGCAAGCGCCGGTTGAGAGCGCGAAGGTCATCCGCCCTGAACTTGATTTCAATCTCTTGGTTAGAAGCCATCAGAGAGAGATCTTACCGGGCGTCCGCAGCTTTGCATTTGCCGACGGTCTTAACGTCCGTGCTCACGTCCGATACATAAAGGGGAGTTCCATCGACGCCGTGAACCGTGTCGGCCGGGTTGCTCCCTTGCTTTTGCGACCGGATCCCGGTCTTTTGACTGCCGGGTTCAAGCGTTCCTGTGACCTGTACCTCATGGTTGACTTTACTATCTAACTTGTTGCCAACGCCGCGCAGTACATAAGTCATTCCGGTCTTATCTTCAGCCACAATGTAATTTCCGCGCGAACTATTGAGGCATCCGCGAACGGTCATGGTATTGGAAGAAGTTCCGGATTGTTGGTCCGCCGATTGCTGAGCGGAAGCGATAGTGGCCAACCCGACTACGGCACTCACAAGCAGAATATTTGTAGTTCTCACTTTCGTTCTCCTTGCAGCTTCAAAATTATTGTGAGCGATTCTGAGGCAATTGCAAGAGGAAAGTTACTGTAGATGAAGGGGAGCTGTGAAGGAGCCCTGAAGCAGCGATTTAAGGAAGAACGCCTGCTGACTACTTCTCTCGCGCCACAACAAAGTCGGGAGCCCACAGCAAGGCTCGCTTGATCTCGCTGTCAGGGAAGCTGCAAATTGCATTGCGGGCGAGATCCGCGTACTGCATAGCACAGGTGTGCGCTGCATCGAGTGATCCATAGCGGTTCAACACATTGAGGATCTCCTGATGTGTCACGCCGTCGAAAGCCCGTACGCGGATTACCGTCTCAATCAAATTACGTTCAGCCGGTGTGCAGCGCTCGAGCGCATGAATCAATGCCATCGTGACCTTGCCTTCACGCAAATCGCTGGCTACAGGCTTACCCAGAATATTTTCGGATGCAGTCAGGTCGAGCACATCGTCGACAATCTGGAATGCCATTCCCAAATCGCGTCCGTATTGGGCGAGATTTTCTTCCTGCTCAACTGTTGCGCCACCCAGAATAGCGCCCATCCGCATACAGACGGAAAACAGACAAGCTGTCTTGCGGAAGATCAGATCAAAATGATCGTCGAGCGAAATTAATTTTCCCAGCTGCTCCATCTGAAGCAGCTCGCCTTCCACCATCTGTTGGGTAAGGTCGATCAGCGTATCGAGAATACGGAAATTACGTTCCTGCACCGCGACCTTGAAAGCCTGCATGTAAAGCCAGTCGCCAGCCAGCACGCATTTCGAATTTCCCCACTGAGTGTTTGCAGCCGGACGGCCACGGCGAGTCTGAGCCTCATCAATTATGTCGTCATGTACGAGAGTGGCCGTGTGAATAATCTCCACGACCGCGCCCAGCCGAACCGCGCCTCGTCCCTGATAATCGAACAATTTCGCCGCAAGCAGCAACAACGCTGGACGAATTCGCTTTCCGCCGCCGTTGCGCAGGTATTCGCCGATCTCAGTGATCGCCTCGACTCCCGAGACCGTGTCGCGCCCGAACTCCCGCTCAATAGCGGAGAGGTCCTCGCGCAACATCTCGAAGATTTCTTTCCCGTCGATAGCCGCTGGCGTGCTCAATAGATTTCCGTTCTATTCACTGCAATTCACCACGGAGACTCAGCGGCACTGAGTAATGCATTCTAGAAACCTCGGTCCCAAAGCTCCTAATGAAAGCGAAAAAGAAAGATTTTCAGAAATTCTTCCCCGTGCCCTCTTGAGTCTCTGTGGTGAATTGCTTTCTTAATTTGTCCGATAGTTCGTGAACTGCAAATCGAGTCCCAAATCCTCTCCGCGCAATAGCGCGATCACTTCCTGCAGCGAGTCCCGGTCTTTCCCGCTGACCCGCACCGCATCCGCCTGAATGGATGCGTTCACCTTCTTCT
>JAOAPG010000443.1 GCA_025462785.1 Acidobacteriaceae bacterium | reverse complement strand
AGATTACTGAAACTGAAGCGCCTAAAACACTGCATTGCCGCAACTTTGCCAGTTTCAGGTTCGGTCCGAGTGGCACAACTCTTGCCCTGATGGTGTAATGTCCATTGCCCTGGAGGGGGAATGTCCGGCTTATATCTATTGGGAGCACGCCAGCGAAGTTTGCTGGTAAAAAGTGAAGAGGAATGGAATCTGTACGAATCGGCGCTGATTCTGCGTCTGGATACTGAATCCGGCGAAATTGAAAGATGCGTGGAGTACAAGAGTCCCATCGAGGCACGCCCCAATGAGAACTCTTCCAACGTGTTCAAAGCCGGGACAATCGTAGGTGATACGCTCTACGCCTGTACGTCCACCGAGGTCCTGATCTTCAAGCTGCCAGAGTTCAAGAGAATCGAATATATCTCGCTTCCCTGTTTCAACGACGTTCACCATGTCACGCCCTCCGCCGACGGGAATCTTCTGGTCGCAAGTACCGGCCTCGACATGGTCGTCAAGTTCACCCTAAGGGGAGAAATTTTGGCCCAGTGGGACGTGCTGGACGAGCCTCTGTGGTCTCGGTTCTCATCAGACGTGGATTACCGGAAGGTCGAAAGCACCAAGCCCCACAAGTCGCACCCTAATTTTGTCTTCGAACTCGAAGGCAAAGTCTGGGTCACACGTTTTCGCCAGCGGGACGCGATCTGTCTGGAAGATCGTGGCCAGCGAATCGATATCGCGGTCATGACGCCGCATGACGGTCTGGTGTGGGAAGATAGGGTCTATTTCACGACCGTAGACGGTCGAGTTGTAATCGCAAACGCCCGAACGTTCCAGGTCGAAGACATCGCTGATCTCAAACAGATCGATGGGCAGAATGCCCTGCTAGGATGGTGCCGCGGGCTCTTACCGATGGATGAAAAACGGATTTGGGTGGGCTTCACGCGTGTTCGCAAGACCAAGTTCCAGGAAAACATTATGTGGGTAAAAAAAGTGTTTCATGAAAACATGGGCGTGAAGCCAACCCATATATCGCTTTACGACATTCGAGAGAAACAGTGCTTGCAGGAGTTTGATCTTGAACCGCATGGGATGAACTTAATTTTCAGCATCTTCTCAGCGGACCCAAATCTACGAGCACCTTATTCTTCTTCCATCGCGATCATCGCCGAGAGAAAATAGCCAACTTGCCCAACCCAACAAAAGTAGCGTCTAAAGTTTGGGAAGTCGTGACAGGTAAGCAGGTCGCCGGCCGCGGTCTGACTGTGTTTCCTGATGATGTGTTTCTCGTATCCTACCCGCGGTCGGGAAATACCTGGACGCGATTTCTTCTCGGTAATTTGATCTACCAGGACGAACCCGTAACGTTCACTAACATCGAATCGCGAATCCCGGAAATTTACTTCAATCCCGATCACAAAATGCGCAAGCTGCCCCGGCCGCGCCTTATAAAAAGCCACGAATCGTTTCAACCTCACTATCCGCGAATCATCTATATCGTGCGCGATCCGAGGGACGTAGCGGTGTCTTTTTACCATCACAACGTAAAAGCTGGAAACATTCCGGAAGATTATTCGATGGAAGAATTTATCCCACGTTTCATGGCAGCCGAGTTCGACACCCGTTGGGGTTCATGGCATGACAATGTGCTGAGCTGGCTTGCCATGCGGCAGGGCCGCTCTGAATTCCTGATGCTTCGCTATGAAGACATGAAGAAAAACCCGGCGCAGGAACTAGCGCTGGTTGCTAAATTTTTAGAAGGATGCTGTTTCCGGAAAATCGATGCCAGCCCTGAGAAGCTCACGCGTGCCATCGAACTAAGTTCGCCGCAGCGGATGCGGGAGCTAGAAAAATTGCAAGCCAAAGACTGGGTGCTAACGCAAAAAACGAGACAGGATAAACCCTTTGTGCGCACGGCAACCGCAGGAGGCTGGAAATCCACGTTGTCCGAAAAGTCGGTAGCCCAAATCGAGCAAGGATGGGGAAAGCTGATGAAGGAGTTAGGATACGAGTTGACTACGGGGACTCGTTAAAGGCGAATTCGTCGGCTCAGCCTCGGCGCTTAAGCATTCTCACCAACGGCCGGCTCGTCGCGACGAGAATACTTTTTGCCGAACCCGGCACCGATTGCAAGACAGTTCGCCATGTTAAAAATGCGGTCCGCAGACTGATCATCTTCAAATAATCGAACGTCTTGATCTTGCCTTCGCAGGTCATCGCACCATAAGCAATGCGGCTCACATATCTTCCTTCACGCAGAGCTTTCAGGATCTCTTCTGTTGTCAATTCCTCTACCTGGCACTCGACCCACACGCTGCGGAGCTGGCGCAGGTTGTGAAAGTCCAACCCAAAGATTGCGCCGAAAATTTTGCCCCGAGCCCGCTCGCGTTTGTAGGCTTGCAACAAACCGAGATTGGGAGCGAGCACTCCGTCCAGTTTGCCATTTAATATTTCAATCGCATCGCAATCGAGGAATGGACCGCTCCAGCGGGGTCTCTTAAAAGGATGCACCCAAATCGAAAACCCTCCCGCTTCCCGGATTGCTGGAATCATCTCTTCGGCAGGCTTGTCTTCCAGCCAATGCTGCACGCCAATTCCAGCGATCTCATTTCCGTCTCCGCAGCGAAATTCGAGACCTGGAATTGCGATGAATTTCGAATCGCTGTGTTCGCGACACTCCCGAACAAGTTCGGCATACTTCTCCGGACCAAGGCCCAATGTGTGTTCGGTCAGGCCGACAAAATGGAACCCTTCGTTCTTCAGTAACTCACAAAATTCAGCGACACTGAGCTTTCCGTCGTACGAAAACGTGGTGTGAGTGTGAACGATTCCCTTCGCGATTTGCATTAGGATCGGCTCACGCCCTGCCTCTTGTTGAACTTACCCGAAAACCAATTTGAAATGCCGGCAAAGCCGGGACGCGGATCGGACAGCCAAACATCGTCAAAACGTACTCCCGGATACCACGGCATCGCAACTTTGGCGACGGTCGTCCATAAATTCGGATACGGCAGGGGCCACCCTATTGGCTTACCTCTTCGCACATTGTCAAAATGGGCGAGTTCTCCAACCATGCGCCGGCAGACGATGTTCTTGTATGCGATTTCTTGGGGGGGAGCTTTCCCCTCGAGACACCAATCAACAAGATGGCACGGGTAATCGATTCCGCTGGCGATTGGCAGGGCGATTGACCCCCAAGGCCTCCCATTGATCTCCATAAGAATCGGCTCGCCAGTATCGAGAACTTTCTTGTATTCCACCATGACGATGCCCTGATATCCCGACGCAATAATCAGCTCGCTACTGAAATCGACAATTCGCGGATCAAGGGCCACAGATTTTCTCGCACTGCTGCCCGACCCACGTGGGTCGGTCTCGCGAATCCGCTCCCACTGAAATGGAATAAGAATTTTCCCGTCTAACACCAAACACGAAAATCCTACGCCTATGCCCGGAGCGAAGGACTGCACGATCACGTCACCCGCCGCGCTAAGCCGCTGTTCGACTTTCTGATGAAGATCCTCCCGCGAGTATGCGTAAGACACGGAACCGAACACCGCTTTATCTCCCACCCATCGAGCGGAAGAACGGTCTTTCACAACAATGGGAAAGCTCAGGTCTCCTAGACACTTCAAATCCTGCATTGAGCTAATCAACCAACTGCGGGGGACCGGAATATTCAGGCTTTGAGCGAGTTCTATCGTCGCGTACTTGTCTGAGGCCAGTTCAAGAGTTTCGTGCGACGGCAGGGCAACCTTTGAAATCCCCGTAAACTTCTCCCGGCAATGCGACATTGGGAGAGTTGTCCAGTCGGTCATCGGCAGGATAAGCTCGATCTTGTGCTTGCGCACAAAATCGAGAACAGCGTTCGAAAATTCCGAGGCATTGTCGGTCGAAACCGGGTATTCGAAACTGAGCTGGCAATACCGGGACAAAGCAGCCGCCGAGAAAATCCCGCGGTTGGACCCAACTGAAACCCAATGGCCAGCTCGCCCCAGAGAGCGGACAAATGCCAGAGCAGCCGCACTGTGGCCATCGAGTACCAGTAGCTTAGCCAATCGGTATTCGTCCCCTCATGCAACCTCAGACATTAAGCTTCACGCAAAACCATGATGATTCGGCCGTCACTTCCTAACGAAAGGTAACCACTGGCCGAACGATCGTCAAATCACCTGATTCTTCATGCACTCAGCCGTGCGGGCCCATTGATTCTCCCATGTGCACACTTGTGAAAGAGGTTCATTCTTATGTTGTCGTGGTAGTAAATGCCTCAAGGAAGGCACATTTAGGCGCCACCAACGTTGCAAATCCTTGCACATAGGCAGTAATCTCAATCGGGCGATTGTATCTTTTTGTAAATTGCACTTAACTTTCAATAGCTTACACGTCAAAGCAAGATCGGAGAAGGCAGCACAATTGCAATTCACACGGGGTTAACCAGCACGGGCTGGTAGTTATTTTGTCAACGTAGTAAGTTGAAGGAACGCCGCGAGTGTAGTTCCTCAGCTTCCGCAAATTGGAATTTTGGAATCAAGCTCCGAAAAACTCTGGCACGAGTTTTCATTAAATCCACAAAGGGACCCAGGAGGTCGAACGTTTTGACAAACTCAGCAAGCCATCTGATCGCGCCGCATGGCGGCGAACTCATTAACCTGATTGCCCAACCTGAACGCATTACCGAGCTTAAAAACCAGTCTCGAGAATGGCCTTCGTGGGACCTCACCGCGCGTCAGCTTTGCGACCTGGAACTGTTGATGAGTGGTGGATTTTCGCCGCTTCGTGGCTTTATGACACGCGGCGATTATGAAGGCGTCTGTCAAAACATGCGATTGACCAGTGGCGTCCTATGGCCGATGCCGATCACACTGGATATTACTGAGGATTTTGCCAAGACGTTGAAGCCGGGCAGCAGCAAGATCGCCCTGCGCGATCCAGAAGGAGTCATGCTAGGAGTCCTTCACGTGGAAGAAGTCTGGCAGCCAGATTGCGAAGCGGAGGCCAAGTCAGTATTCGGAACCACGAGCAAAGTACACCCTGGCGTCGATTATCTGTTGAGCAAATCGAATCCTTGGTACGTGGGCGGGCGCATTGAAGGCACGCAATTACCCTCGCACTATGACTTCAAAGATTTACGGCTTACTCCGGCGGAACAGCGTGCAGAATTTGCTCGTCTTGGATGGCGGCGTGTAGTTGCATTCCAGACGCGTAATCCTATGCATCGCGCTCACGTTGAATTGACGTTCCGCGCTGCAAAGATGGTTGAAGCAAACCTACTCATCCAGCCATCAGTAGGAATGACAAAACCTGGCGACGTGGACTATTTCACCCGGGTCCGCTGCTATCAACTGCTGCTTTCGAAGTATCCAGCAGGAACCGCAAAGCTCGGCTTGCTTCCGCTCGCGATGCGTATGGGCGGACCACGCGAGGCGATCTGGCACGCCCTTATCCGCAAGAATTACGGTGTGACCCACTTCATCGTAGGACGCGATCACGCTGGCCCGGGAAAAGATTCCGACGGCAAGCCGTTCTACGGACCTTACGAAGCGCAGGAAGTGTTCAAAAAGCACGAAGCCGATATTGGTGTCACTATGGTTCCCTTCAGCATGATGGTCTATCTAGAGGATGAAGATCGGTACGTGCCCGACAACGAAGTTCCGCAGGGCGCACGCGTTCTGAACCTTTCCGGCACGGATTTGCGCGATCGTCTGAATGAAGGACGAGATATCCCCAGCTGGTTCACTTATCCGGAAGTCGTGCAGGAATTGCGTCGCAGTTTCCCTCCACGGCACAAACAAGGTCTGACGATTTTCTTCACTGGCCTCTCCGGTTCTGGGAAATCCACTATTTCGAATGTCTTGATTACGAAATTCCTGGAAGTTGGCGGAAGGCCTGTAACGTTGCTGGATGGAGATTTGGTCCGCAAAAACCTATCGTCCGAGTTAGGATTTTCCAAAGAGCATCGCGACATCAACATTCGTCGAATCGGTTATGTTGCGTCGGAGATTACGAAGAACGGCGGCATTGCGATCTGCGCACCGATTGCTCCCTATGACGCCACACGCAAACATGTGCGTCAGACGATTGAGCCACATGGCGGGTTCATCCTGGTACACATTGCGACGTCAGTCGAGACTTGCGAGAAACGCGATCGCAAAGGTCTTTATGCAAAGGCACGGGCTGGAATTCTCAAGGAGTTCACCGGCATTTCGGACCCTTACGAAGTTCCGACCGACGCTGATGTGGTGATCGACACAGGCGAGTTCAGCGCCGAGGAAGCCGCGCAAAAAATCATTCTGCATTTGGAACGGCAGGGCTTTATTGGCGTGAACGGATCTGAAGCGACAGCGTAAAGTTAGCCGGGGCCAAGTAAGAGACGATGGAGTTAATCAGCTTAAAAATACTGATCGGCTTTGTGGTCGGTACGCTGATCGGATTAACCGGGCTGGGGGGCGGCGTTTTGTTGCTGCCGCTCCTTATCTTTGTACTTCACGTGCCTGCCATTATGGCGGTGGGCTCGGACGCCGTATTCAATTTCATAACAAAAATTGGCTCAAGTGTAGTTCACCTCAGAAAAGGCACGGTGCGCCGCAAAGTGGTAATCGCGCTCGCGGTAGGAAGCGCGCCCGGATCTATCCTTGGAGTTAGTTTGCTGGCCCACCTGCGGACGGTCTACGGGGCCGGAGTCAATGACTTTATCAAGGTTGCCGTTGGGATTCTACTCATCTGTATTCCAACGCTGTTGTTGTTCCAAAGAAGAATCGAAGACCACCAGGTAGGACAGCCACCAACCGCCAAATCGTTTGTAGGCATGGTGATTATTGGATTGTTCGCGGGATTCTTGGTCGGCATGACCTCTGTGGGTTCGGGCAGCATCATAATGATGCTTCTGCTGCTTTTCTACAGCTACAAGCCTCAGATCATGGTGGGAACCGACATCGTACATGCAGTGATCCTGACCGGCGTTACAAGCCTGCTGCACTACCGTTTAGGGAACGTGAATCCCAGCTTGGTCGGCTGGCTCGTGGTCGGCTCGATTCCGGGCGGAATTGCTGGATCCTATCTCAGCACCCGAGTACCGGTTCTATGGCTGCGAAGAATTTTATGCACGGTGCTTCTGGGTACAGGTGCAAGAATGCTTTGGTCCGCGCCATTTGTTGGGCAACTTCTTAGGCAACACTTCTAAATGACGAAATACTCAAATTCGGAAACTCTGCAGAGAATTAAGGCGGCACTCGACTCCGCACAAAACGTTCTCAAGGGATTCACTGCAGGCGCAATCGAAGCAGAATACAAGGCGGGCCACGATCCTGTTACAGAAGCCGACCGTGCGGTGGACCTGCTGCTTCGCCAGAATCTCTTGCGGGATGACGAAGGCTGGCTGTCAGAGGAAACTGTCGATGACTTCACCCGCCTCGAGAAAAGCCGGGTGTGGGTAGTCGACCCGCTTGACGGAACGCGCGAATTTGTGGCTGGAATCCCTGAGTTCTGTGTGTCCATAGCGATGGTTGAAGATGGAGTTCCTGTCGCCGGTGGCATCTGCAATCCAGCTACGCAGGAAACATTCATCGGCTCGCTTGAAACCGGTGTGACCTACAACGGCAAACCTGCGAGACCGACTCAAAGAACAACTCTGGACGGCGCCTTGGTGCTGGCTAGTCGCAGCGAAGTCAAGCGGGGCGAGTGGGAAGCTTTCAAAGGCAAACAGTTGAACATCAAGCCTATGGGATCGGTCGCCTACAAGCTGGCGCTAGTATCCGCAGGGCTGGCCGATATTACTTTCACGCTAACTCCAAAAAACGAATGGGATGTAGCGGCAGGAGCGGCGCTAGTGAAAAGTGCGGGAGGCTATATCCAAACCCTCGAGAATACTGAGTTGCGCTGCAACAACAAAAATCCTTTGCTCTCGGGACTGATCGGCTGCGCGCCGCTTCTCAAGG
>JAOAPG010000428.1 GCA_025462785.1 Acidobacteriaceae bacterium | reverse complement strand
TGGTTCGATGGGGACCGATACTCCATTGGCATGTTTGTCCGACAGGCCACAACCGCTTTTCAACTATTTCAAGCAGCTGTTTGCCCAGGTCACGAATCCTCCTATTGATCCGATCCGCGAAGAGATGGTCATGTCGTTGATCAGCTACATCGGAACCGAGCGCAACATTCTCGAAGAAACACCCGAGAACTGCCATACCCTCAAATTGCCGCATCCGATCCTTACGAATCGAGATCTGGAAAAGCTGCGCCGTGTCTCTCGCGGTGACTTGCTTGCGATCACGCTACCCGCGCTGTTTCGAGCTGCTGATGGAGAATCCGGACTGAAGCGTGCATTGGAGGAGCTTTCGCAGCGTGCGTCTCTGGCGGTGAACTCGGGATACACGTTGTTGATTCTTTCGGACCGCGGCGTCGACAAGGACTACGCGCCCATCCCAAGCCTGCTGGCTTTGGCTGCGGTCCACAATCTGCTGGTTCGCGAGAAAACGCGAACGCAGGTCGCCCTGATTATCGAATCCGGTGAGCCGCGCGAAGTCATGCATTTTGCATTGCTGATCGGCTATGGTGCCAGCGCGATCAATCCGTACTTAGCAATCGAAACTAAGGAGGATCTCGCCAGCCGAGGTTAACTGCCAGATGGGGGCACTTCCGAGACCGCCGTCAAGTACTTCATCAAAGCGGTGAACAAGGGACTATTGAAGACTTTCTCGAAGATGGGAATTTCAACTCTGCAGAGTTACCGTGGAGCTCAGGTCTTCGAAGCTATCGGCCTCAATAGAGACCTAGTGGACACATATTTTTCAGGCACCACTTCTCGGTTGGAAGGAATTGGCCTTGATGTGCTAGCGCGTGAAGCGCAAATGAAGCATGAACACGCGTTCCGTCCAGTTTCGGAGTTCGACACCGAACTAGCCGTTGGAGGCAGCTATCACTTCAGGACCGAAGGCGAATATCACCTGCTCAATCCGCTCACCATCAGTAAGTTGCAGCACTCTGTGCGCGAGAACAATTTCAAAACGTTCCAGGAGTACACGGATTTAATCGACGAACAGAGTCGCAACTTGGCGACTTTGCGGAGTTTGATGCAGCTGAAGAAATCCGAAAAGCCGATTCCGGTCGAAGAAGTCGAGCCGGCAAAAGAGATCGTCAAGCGTTTTACGACGGGCGCAATGTCCTTTGGCTCCATTAGTAAAGAAGCGCACGAAACATTAGCCATCGCGATGAACCGGATCGGCGGCAAATCGAATACCGGTGAAGGTGGCGAGGACGAAAACCGTTTCGAGCGAGACTCCAACGGAGATTTGCGTCGCAGCGCCGTAAAACAAGTAGCCTCGGCGCGTTTCGGAGTGACAGCCCACTACCTCGTCAACGCCGACGAGTTGCAAATCAAGATGGCGCAAGGCGCGAAGCCCGGCGAGGGCGGTCAACTTCCGGGCCATAAAGTCGACGAAGTCATCGCTCGCCTGCGGCATTCGACTCCAGGTGTGGGGTTGATCTCGCCACCCCCGCACCACGATATCTATTCGATTGAAGATCTGGCGCAGCTTATCTACGACTTGAAGAATGTAAATCCGAGCGCCCGAATTGCCGTGAAGCTCGTTGCGGAAGTAGGAGTAGGAACGGTAGCAGCCGGCGTTGCCAAAGCCCATGCAGATGTAGTTCTGATCAGCGGCGACAGCGGTGGCACGGGCGCATCTCCGCTAAGTTCCATCAAGCACGCAGGAATTCCCTGGGAGCTCGGGCTCGCCGAGACTCAACAGGTTCTCCTCCTCAACGATCTGCGCAGTCGCATTCGCGTCCAAACGGATGGCAAGCTGCAAACCGGCCGCGATGTAGTGATAGCCGCGCTGCTTGGAGCGGAGGAGTTCGGCTTCGCGACCACTCCACTCGTCGCGATGGGCTGCATCATGATGCGCAAATGTCACCTGAATACGTGTTCAGTAGGGATCGCGACACAAGATCCGGAATTGCGCAAGCTCTTTAAGGGGCAACCTGAGCACGTCATCAACTTCTTTTTCTTCATCGCCGAGCAAGTGCGCGCGTACATGGCGGAGATGGGCTTCCGCAAAATCGATCAAATGGTTGGACGCGTGGA
Organism: Acidobacteriaceae bacterium; assembly: GCA_025462785.1. Taxonomy (GTDB): domain Bacteria; phylum Acidobacteriota; class Terriglobia; order Terriglobales; family Acidobacteriaceae; genus JAOAPG01. Next base: position 16,345 of record JAOAPG010000428.1, on the reverse strand, counting down.
CATGCTCGATTCCCGCCCCGCAGTTGACCACTGGAAGGCGCGTGGTCTGGACCTATCGGCGATCATGTACAACCCCTCGGTGCCATCGCGAGTAGCTCGCCGATGCGTGCAAGCGCAAGATCACGGACTCGATCAAGCGCTCGATCACCTGTTGCTGAAGCAGGCGCAAGCGGCACTTGTAAGTGGCACGCCAATAGAACTGAGTACCCAAATCCGCAACGTGCACCGCGCGGTTGGTGCAATGTTGAGCGGTGAAATTGCCCGCCGTTATCGCGCCGAGGGTCTTCCCGACGATACGATCCGCATAAATTTCACCGGATCAGCAGGCCAAAGTTTCGGAGCTTTCCTTGCCAAGGGAATCACGATGAAGCTCGAAGGCGAAGCCAACGACTATGTTGGCAAAGGGCTTTCAGGCGGACGCCTTGTGGTATATCCGCCGAAAAATTCCCGATTCATCGCTGAAGAAAATATTTTGATCGGAAACGTTGTTCTCTACGGAGCGACCAGTGGAGAAGCCTTTTTTAACGGCGTTGCGGGCGAGCGATTCGCGGTGCGGAACTCCGGAGCGACCGCAGTCGTCGAGGGAGTCGGCGATCATGGCTGCGAATACATGACCAAGGGACTGGTCCTGGTCTTGGGTAAATGCGGCAGAAATTTCGCCGCAGGCATGAGCGGAGGAATAGCCTACGTCTTCGACGATCAATCTGACTTCACCGAAAAGCGGTGCAACCTGGCTTCTGTTGATCTTGAACCCGTTGTCGACGCGCAAGATGTGCAAATCATCCGAACGCTTCTACTGCGGCACGTTGAAGTGACAGGCAGCCGTCGCGCCAAATCCATCCTGCAGAACTGGAACGAGATGCAAGCTCAATTTATCAAAGTTTTCCCGCATGAATTTAAGCGCGTGTTAGGCGTCGCACGAAATCGATATCAATATATTCCAGGCCAACCGGCGCCCATAGAAATCGAGGCAGCCGAGCTAGGGCAGGTGCACCATGGGTAAGACTACCGGATTCATGGAATATTCGCGCGAGCTTCCTCAGCGCCGTCCGGTTACTCAGCGGGTGAATGATTGGTTTGAAATTTATCTCGATTTCCCTGTGGATAACCTGCAGAAGCAGGGCGCGCGCTGCATGGATTGCGGCGTGCCGTTCTGTCACACGGGATGCCCGGTAAACAATCTCATTCCCGACTGGAATGATCTCGTCTATCGAGGGCGCTGGAAAGAGGCCGTTCGACAGCTGCACTCAACTAATAATTTCCCTGAGTTCACCGGAAGAATTTGTCCGGCGCCTTGCGAAACGGCATGCGTGCTCGGCATTAATCAGCCGGCCGTGACCATCAAGCAAATTGAGAAAAGTATCGTCGAGCGTGGATATGCGGAAGGCTGGATCCGTCCCGAGCCGCCAAAATTCCGAACCGGAAAGAAAGTTGCCGTGGTGGGCTCTGGTCCTGCAGGACTTGCAGCAGCTCAGCAACTCAATCGGGCCGGACATTTGGTCACGGTGTATGAGAAAGCTGATCGCATTGGCGGACTGCTGCGCTATGGCATCCCGAACTTCAAACTAGAAAAGCACATCGTCGATAGAAGACTTGAGCAAATGTCCGCCGAAGGGGTGAAATTTGTCACGAATGCTCACGTCGGCCAGAATATTCCCCTCGAAGATCTTCAGGGAGAGTTTAATGCCATCCTCCTGGCAGGAGGCGCCGAGCATTCCCGCGATTTGAATGTCCCGGGACGCGAACTGAAGGGCATCCACTTCGCCATGGAATTTCTGCCCCAGCAAAATAGACGCTGCGAGGGCGACACTCTCGCCAACGAATTAGAAATTCTCGCGACTGACAAGCACGTTGTCATCATCGGCGGCGGCGACACCGGTGCGGATTGTCTCGGCACTGCACATCGTCAGAAGCCGCGCTCCGTGCGGCAGTTCGAAATCATGCCGATGCCGCCTGAGAATCGTTCTCCGCAAACTCCGTGGCCCCTTTGGCCGATGCAACTGCGCGTCGAAGGCGCGCACGAAGAAGGGGGAACGCGCGAGTGGAGCATCGCCACGCAGAAGTTTACCGGTGATGCGAGTGGAAACGTAAAGCAACTGCATGGCGTGCGAGTCGGTCCTCCTCCGAAATTCGAGCCAATCGCGGGTTCCGAGTTTACCCTTGATGCCGATCTAGTGCTCCTGGCAATGGGTTTTGTGGGCCCCGTGCGTAATGGAATGATCGAGCAACTCGGAGTAGAGATGGACCAGCGCGGCAATGTGGCGACCAACGAAAACTATGGGTCGTCAGTCCCGGGAGTATTCGCCGCGGGAGACATGCGCCGCGGACAGTCACTCGTGGTGTGGGCAATCTCGGAAGGACGAAAAGCTGCAGCAGGCATTGATCGCTACCTCCAGCAGGATGTGAATGAACGAATCGCGACACAGCCTCTCGCGCAACAGCTCGCGCTGTGAAGGCCGGAGCGAGCTGTGCTTCAGGTAAGATACTCACCAAGCATGATGTAGCTTCTAAGTTCGGCGTTTGCCGCCAATTCACACAAATCAGCCATGCACCAGACTGCCAAAAAACCGTTAATGGTCAGACTTACTGACATCCAAGCCGCGCTCGGCCGCATTCGCGATTCTATTTATCTTTCTCCTTGTGCTCGCTCCGAGAATTTTTCGCAGCTTACTGGCAACTCTGTCTATTTGAAACTCGACAATCTTCAGAGAACTGGAGCGTTCAAGGAACGCGGCGCATTAAACAAGCTGCTGACCATGAGCCCCAAAGAGCGCGCACAAGGCGTGATTGCAGCCTCCGCCGGAAACCACGCGCAAGGGCTTGCCTATCATGCTGGGCGCCACGGAATTCGTGCAATGATCTGCATGCCGCTGACGACCCCCTTGATTAAGGTATCGGCCACGCGATCGTATGGGGCAGACGTGGTTCTCCACGGTGCCAACTATGACGAAGCTTGCGAAGAAGCGATTCGCCTGGGCCAGGAGCAATCCCTCACATTCGTACATCCCTTTGACGATGACGCAGTGATTGCTGGGCAGGGAACTCTCGGACTGGAAATTTTGCAGCAACATCCCGAGATTGAAGCGATCATCGCTCCCATTGGTGGCGGAGGATTGATCGGCGGAATCGCTTGTGCGATTAAGGAGAGTAATCCAAAAGTTCGGATTATCGGAGTGCAGCCGGCGCGCCTTCCTTCTATGAAGGTGGCAATCGCTGAAGGCAAGCCGGTCACTTTAAGCCCCGCCGCGACCATTGCTGATGGAATCGCGGTGCGAAGGTGCGGAGATCGCACACTGCCGCTAGTCCAAAAATATGTCGACGAGATCGTGACTGTCGACGAAGAAGAAATTGCCAACGCCGTTTTGCTTCTTCTCGAGCGAGAAAAGACTCTTGCGGAAGGCGCAGGTGCGGCAGCCATTGCAGCGCTCATCAATCACAAAGTGCAGCTCAGTGGAAAGAAGATTGCCGTTCTGGTTTGCGGTGGCAACATTGATGTGACCCTCCTTGCACGCATTATGGAACGCGGATTGGTCAAAGACGGACGCCTTGTCCGGCTCCGAGTGCATCTTCCCGATTACCCCGGAGCGCTCAACAAACTCACTGGTATTCTGGCGCAGCACCGCGCGAACATCGTCGAGACCTCATATGACCGCGCTTATTACGGTGTGAATTTAGGAGAGACCGCAATTGACATAACAATGGAAACCAGAGGCCCGGATCACATTGCGGAGTTGCTCTCAGCATTGAGCGCGGGCGGATACTCGCACGAGAGGGTGCTGTAGCAAAAATCAAAGCGGGCTGTCACGCGATTTTACTTCTTCGCGGTAACTTGTTGCCTGATGCGGTCGTATTCCTGCTGCGAAACAATGTGCCGGCTTACAAGTTCCTGCGAGCTTTCATAAGGACGTCCGGCGATAATTCGATCTGCACGCTCGCTGGTGATTCCTGGCAGGGCCGTCAATTGGTCCTTTGTTGCTCTATTCAGATCTAGTATCTTATCTCGTTCCAGACCTTCCTTCACGCCCTCCGCTACAGCCTTGGCATTGCTTTTCAGCTCAGCTGTCGCTTTGGCGGTTTGTTCGCGCAACTGGTCGGGATTCTGCGGCGGAGAACTGCACCCGGCCAGAAGAAACAACGAAAGCACGACAGCGGCAATCGCGTATATTTGCACGACGCTAAGATGGCGTCAGAGTTTCTGGCGTTGTGCGCGCTTGGAGAATAGGCCACGGTTGTATTCGTTACACGCTTAATTGTGCTCAACTTTTTTGGACCCGCGGCTAAATCTCTCGTAGAATCAGATCAGAAACTAGTTCGGAAGGTGTATTAAGGAGGCATTAATGCGGCTGGAATTCTTGGCGTTCTATGGAGGTCCGGACCAGGTGATGACCGTCACCTCCGGGGTGGCAAGTCTTCTCGGCCTTTTGCTGATGTTCTGGAACAAAGTCACAGCAACCTTCTTCAAAGTAGTGCGTAAATTCAGGGGCTCGCCCGAACCCTCTCCTGCTGAGACACCGAAAAATACTTTTCCTCAAACGCCGGATAATCTCTAGGCTGCTTCTTGCGAAAAAAGGTCATTGTTATTGGTTTGGACGGCCTCGAACCCAGCATTGTGGAACCCATGCTCGTGCGAGGTGAGTTGCCGAACCTGGCGAAGATTCGAGACTCTGGATCCTACTCACGCCTACGTACAACTTATCCCGCTCAGACTCCCGTTGCGTGGTCGTCGTTTGCTACTGGCACGAATCCCGGTGGACACGGGATCTTCGATTTCATCTGTCGCGATCCGCTGACCTACCAGCCGGACGCAGCGTTAAGCCGCTTTGAACGTCCGAAAAGCACGTTGGCGCAGCCTCGGGTTGTGAATCAGAGGAAGGGCGCGCCCATCTGGCAGGTTCTGACCAATGCAGGTGTGCCCAGCACAATTTTGCGTTGTCCTTGCACGTTTCCTCCCGAGTCGCTGAATGGAAAGATGCTGGCAGGTGTAGGCGTTCCCGATCTGCGAGGAAGTCAGAGTAAAGGAACGTTCTACACACAAGACCGGACTGCCTCCGCGAAAGAAAGTGAACAGCTCATCCACCTGGATTCGGGTGACGATCTCGCCACTCGGGTTATTGGTCCGCGAAATACGAAGCAATCGCCTGTGTGTGATACTTCTTGCGAAATAAAAGTACGTGCGAACAAAACTACGCGCAAGCTTGAGATTCAAACCGGTGGCGCTCCGGCGAAGATTGAAGTTTCAGAAAAGGGCTGGAGCGATTGGGTCCGCTTTAAGTTCAAATTCTCTCTCTTGCAATCTGCTACAGGAATCGCGCGCTTCTACGTTCGCCAGCTTGAGCCGCATTTAGAGTTCTATGTCTCCGCGATCAACTTCGATCCGGCGGCGCCCATGTTTCCGGTTTCGTCGCCCAGCGCTTACGCCAAAGATCTTTCCGAGAACCTGGGACTCTTTTCCACGGTAGGCATGGCGGAAGAACACAATGGCCTGAACAATGGCCGGTTCGATGAAACTGCTTACTTGCAACAGTGTGAGCTCGTGCTCGAAGAGCGCGAACGGACCATGAACTTCGAGCTTGACCGGTTCAGCGAAGGGTTATTTTTTATTCTTTTCGATACGCCCGACCGCGTGCAGCACATGCTCTGGCGATTTCGCGATCCCGTGCATCCGTATTTCGAACCAGATGCTGCTCCAGAACTTGCAACTCGAATCGAAGAGCATTATCGCCGCTGCGACGCGCTGCTGTCGTCAGTTCTCGACAAAGTCGACGACAACACTTTGTTAGTCGTTCTTTCGGATCATGGCTTTGGAACCTTCCGTCGCGCGTTTGATACGAATACATGGCTTTGGCAAAACGGGCTGCTTGCACTCAAACACGGCCGAAAGCCAAGCGAAGAAATTGCTGAAGGATATGCAGCGATTGATTGGTCGAAAACCTATGCATACGCCGTTGGACTTGGCGGGATCTATCTAAACTTTAAAGGGCGCGAACGTAACGGAATTCTCGAAGAAGGCTCGGAAGCAGAAAGAGTGCGCCGTGCAATTCAAACTGGCATGCCGGAATTCACGGACACAAAATCGCAGAGCGCCGCGATCCGAAGTGTCTCCGCGCGAGATGAGATTTATTCAGGGCCCTTTGCGCAAAACTCTCCGGATCTGCTGGTAAACTTTCACCGCGGGTTTCGAGTGTCGTGGCAGTCAGCTGTGGGAGGCTTCGCAAATTCGGTAATCGAAGACAACATGCGCCGCTGGAGCGGAGACCACATCGTTGACCCGGAGTCGGTGCCAGGAATCTTGTTTATGAACCAGCGATTCAAGCAAAACGCAGGCAACGGTGCTGCTCCCCAAATTATTGATCTTGCGCCAACAATCTTGAATTATTTGGGAGTACCTGTCCCGCAATCGATGGAAGGCGCCACTCTGCTTTGATACTGTAGAAATATGAAGATCTGCGTTCTTGGACTCGACTGTGCTGCGCCCGATGTGATCCTGCAAGACGAGCGTTTGGTGAATATCCGTCGTCTGATGGATCTTGGCGTATACGGCCGCCTCGAAAGCGTGGTCCCGCCAATTACCGTGCCTGCCTGGATGTGCATGACCACCAGCCAGGATCCCGGTTCTCTCGGCGTATACGGATTCCGCAATCGCACCGATCACTCCTACGACAAACTGGGCTTCGCGACCTCGGGATCGATCAAGGCTCCAGCCATCTGGGATCAGTTAGCAAGAGAAGGGAAGAAGTCGATCATCATCGGGGTGCCTCCGAATTATCCGCCGCGTCGTATCAATGGCATCAGTGTTGGATGCTTCCTCACTCCCGATACCGTGAAGAACGACTTTACCTATCCGCCAAATATCAAAGCGAAAATTACAGAGTTGGTTGGGGAGTATCCCGTTGACGTCAAGAATTTCCGCACGGATCGCAAGGATTGGCTCAAAGACGAAATCTTCGAAATGAGCCGCAAACAATGGGAGGTGGTGCGCTGGCTCTTAAAAGAGCAGGAATGGGACTACTTTCACTTTGTGGATATCGGCCTCGATCGCATGCACCATGGGTTCTGGAATTTCTTCGATCCTCAGCATGTGCAATTTGAGCCGGGGAATCCTTTTCAGAATGCAATTCCCGAATACTACTTGTGGTTGGACTCGCAGATTGGCTCCGTACTCGAATTGCTCAATGACGAAACCATCGTGCTGGTGGTTTCCGATCACGGCGCGCAGCGCCTCGATGGCGGCATTGCGATAAACGAGTGGCTGATCCGCGAAGGCTTGCTGGTTGTAAACGAATATCCGAAAACGTTGACCCCGTTAGACAAGCTGAATGTGAACTGGACCAAGACCAAAGTCTGGAGCGAAGGCGGATATTACGCGCGTGTATTCTTCAACGTACAGGGCCGCGAACCGCAAGGAGTAATTCCGCAAAGCGAATACGAGTCATTCCAAGACGAAATGAAGGCTCGTATCGAGTCGTTGCCAGACGACAAAGGCCGGCCGCTCCGGTCACTTGTTTTTAAGCCAAAAGAACTCTATCGTCACGTCCGCAACGTCGCTCCTGATCTGGTAGTGCACTTTGGCGAACTCTATTGGCGCTCAATCGGAACCGTTGGCCATCCGAATATCCATGTTCAGGAAAACGACACCGGTCCCGATGGTTGCAATCACGCGCAATATGGGATGTTTATTCTCGCCGCTCCGAACTGCCCGTTGAATGGTGAATACCAAGGTGCACGTTTGCTCGACATAGCTCCGACGCTGCTCGATCTAGCGGGACAAGAAATTCCGGAGACAATGCAAGGCCGCTCGCTGGTAGCAGGAATGGAGAAGAAGATTTCCGGCGGCGGATCGAGTGCCGATGAAGATGAAAGAACGATCCATGACCGCTTAGCCGGCTTGGGCTACGTCTAAGGGAGACCGCGACAATTCAAAAGCGTCCCACAATAGCATTGGGCTTAAACTGACGCGGTCTTCATCGCTGCATATCCTGCGCCGTGCTCTTTTTCTGCTCAAACGGCTTTTGCAGGTATTGTCTCGCCTCATCCAGCGCGCTTTGAGTATTGTCGTTGGTCTGAAGGGCTTGGCGGTATTCGTTCGTGGCACGTTCACGCTGTCCGGTAATGTCGAAGATCTTGCCTAGTTGAACATGGCTCCAGACCTCGGTCCATCGCGGCTCGCCATCCCCATTCAATGCTTCGCGATAGGCATTTGCGGAAGCCTGATAATTCTTCTGCACGAAAAAGACATCTGCTACGCGGTAGTGAGCCAGGGAGCTGTTCTTGTTTACCTCGAGAGCCTTGTTGAACTCGCTGAGTGCACCCGCCAAATCGCCTTGCTGCACCAATCCTTGACCACGTTGGATGTTGGCCCGAAGCTTCACATCACTTGAATTTTTCAGAACGCGGTTGTCGGGATCGACGACAATTCGCCTAGGTTTTCCGAATGTCTCCACGGAAAATGCTGAATCGGTGCCGATGACGTCGATTCGCTTATCTTCGGTTTTGCCGTCCGTGTCGATTTTTAAATCAACTGGCATGCGGAACAGGTCGAGGTCTTGCGCAATCTGTCCTACGACACGAAAGCCTGGACACCTATCCGCTGCCGGACATTTATTCCCCAAACGATAAACGGTGTATTTGGTCTTGAATTCCGGCGCTCCGGTGGAGTCGAGCCACTGAGAAAAGAACCAAGCGAGCTGGTCGCCGTATTGTTTTTCGGCAATAGTCCGGAAATCATCGAGTGTCGCGGAGTTTCCAGCATATTGCGATGCGAACGTCCGCATCGTCTGATCGTACTTTTGCTCGCCCTCCACCCAGCGCAACATGTGAAGAATCATTGCGCCCTTGTCGGTTACGAGCGACTGAAATTCTGGCGAAAACAGGCCCAGCTTGCTCGCGCTTGAAAGTGGAACCGTATCATATGCCAATGCGCCGACTGACATATCCTTGACGACTTCTTCCAAGCCCGCGGCCCCTGCGGCTTGCTCTACATAACGGGCCTCTGAATAACGTGCGAAACCATCGCTGATCCACCAGTCGTCACGCGAAGCGGGACTAACCGAAACTCCCCACCACTGATGCGCGATGGTGTTCGCAAGCAAACGATAATTCACCTTTGGCGTGACGGCGCGGCTCGCGATTCCTGCGATCTCTGGAGCCCAAGTGGAGGGCACGGTGTCATCAGGAATCTCAACCACCTTTAGAGTGGTCGAGGGAGCTGTTCCGTACAGGGTTACGTAATAAGTGAATTCCTTGATTGCCGTCTCGGCATACATGGCGCCTAGATCTTGATGCGTCGGCTTGAAAAAGACGTGAAGGTCCATTCCGGCTTCGTCGCTTTTATATTCCTGAAAGGCTCCGGCGACGATTGTTCCGGGGAAGCTGGGCTTATCCCAGGAGAAGGTGTAGGTCTTGGTTGCTAGTGCCGGTGTAGCGCCTTTCTTGGGCGGAGGAGTGTTCGATACGTTCTCTTTCCCACTGCCAATTACGATCATGTGGGAGGGAACGGTTACATTCATTGTCGCAGTGAAGCGGTTGATGCCATAAGCATTTACCGGAAACCAGTATCCGGCGTAAAGAAGGTAGCTGGTGTCCTCATTGATAGAGGCAAGTTTGAGTCCTTGTACCGGGCTATCATCAGCCGAGTCAAGCACTCCCTCATACTCAAACGTCAGCGTCGTCGAGCTATCTTTTTTGAGGGTATCCGTCAGTTGCACGCGGACACTTGAATCTTGCGTCAAGCGTTCTGCGGATAGTTGCTTGTTGGCGGGATCGACCACCTTTGTGACTCGCAGATCATTGTGAAGCTGAAAAGTCGCGATGTTCAGGTCTTCCAGCGCGGTGAACCTGACCTTGGCACGTGCCTTCAGGGTATGCGTGTGCGGAGTAAGTTCAGCGTCGATCTGGTAATCGCCCACGCGCAGGCGCATTTTCTCCGCTGCCCAAGTGGGCAAGGATAGTGATAAAAGGATTAGTCCGACACCGGCTACAAAGGCCCGACGTCGGCCCCCAAGTTGAAAAGCCATTGAGAACTTTCTCCGGATGTTTGCTGTTCCGTATGATGAAGATAGTTATGTAAAAGATGCTAAGTCTTTAAAATCTTATAGTTGCCTGACTACTTGGTAGCCCAACTATCTGACTCGGTGATGTTCGCCCTGCCGAACTATTCAACTCTGTAGATCATCATGGCAAAAGTTGGATTGTACAAGCAAATCAAGCCCGGGAGCATCCAGGCGCTACGTCAATGTAAATCTGGGCCGTTGTCGCAGACCAACGACCTGAGCGGTACGTTTATGAACGTTACTTCTGCCCATTGAGGAACCGGCGGGTACGGAAGTTTGTCAGCACACATCAGTCCCGCCGTAGCAGCCGGCGACAAAAAAGAAAGCGAGCTCACCGCAAGAGCTTCGACAGACAAGAGCTGGCGTTGTATTTGCAGCGGCGTCGAACGACAAACGTATCCGGATCAAGGATGCCGTCGCGGAATACTTGCTGAATTTTAATGACCGGAAAGAGGGAAGGCAAGGACCAGCGCACCGGAACCTTGAAAACTTAGCACAATCCTATTCCATCGGAGCTGGTCAAAAATATGTTTCCGTACTAGGTAGTGACTTGTACGGAAATTAGTTCCGGGGTGCACCGCGAATTTTGGATCGAAGTGACGGTGTCCTCGGCTGTGAATCTTCCCATGAGGAGTGCCAGTTTGCGGTTGGGCGTGGTTTGGATAGGAATTACGTTAATACGCTGGACGTACTGAGGAACAAGAGTTCCCACACGGTTCACTTTCACAACAAACTTTGTGTTTTTCATTATTATTTCTATTGTACGCTGAGCGATCGTGATTTGCGTTACCGCAGATCGTGCGTGGACGGGGCAATACGCCAGTCAGAGACGGCCGGTTATAAATTTGCGAACAAGAGTGCCCCGGCGGTTCGCCATTTTCGTTAATGATCCAAATTGATCTTCTGTATGCTGGGAGTACGCTGGTTTTTGCTTTCACTATGAAGAGGCATTATCGATGTTGGATGTTATTAGCCTATTCGCTTCTATTCTCAGGGTTGTCCGTAGCTCAAACAGCAGCCAGTCTGGAAACAGCTGAGACTCGGTTGCGATTTGAGGCTGGTCCTAATGCTCCTCAACTCGAGAGCCTGCAAGGCGGCACCGTGATCTGGAAGAACCGGGTTGCCGAGACTTCAATTTCCAGCGCAGAGATGGAGGGGCAAACCTTCCCGATCGAGTGGCGGTTTAATAGCGCCCAGAGCCATACGAATAATGATATTGTCAGGTTCGTCTATGACTCGGTTTCGCCACATTTGCGGCTGACCTGGGAATGGCAAGTTCGCTCCACACATGGTCCGGTCGAGCACCAGATTCGGATCGAAAACCGCGACTCCCGTGAAGTCTGGCTACCGCTTGAGAATAGTCTTGTTTTTGACTGGCAGACGGCAGCAACGGACGCGATCGAGCAGTTCTACGTAGAAAAAGATGCGGACACTCCTTCTGCGCTTGGAACTCACTTAATCCCCGTTCAAGATGGATACGAATGGGAAGGAACATCGAGTACTTACGCGCATCCCCGACCAGGAGAGGCGAGGGAGATCATTCCATATTTTCTCGCCGAGCGTCGGGACGGCACACGAGCTGGGTGGTATATCGGGATCGAGTTCAGTGCACGGACGCATTTAAACCTGGCTCGGAAGGGCGAATCACTCCACGGCGAGGTTGGCCTTAATCCAAACCCCGGCACTTTTCGTACTCGGTTGAGACCGGGCGAGAGTTTCGAAACACCACGAATATTTCTTGGCGCTACCAGTGGGGGTCCGGACGCAACGGCGAATGTCCTTCGTCGCTGGGTTCGAGAGGTGCTGACGAACCAGGATGCCTGGAGAAACCCTCACTACCCGGTTGTCGTGAACAACAGTTGGGGTGGGGGAATGACTGTTAACGAGGAGATAGCGCGCCGCATGATTGGCGATGCTGCCGACCTCGGCTTTGAGATGTTTCACCTGGATGCCGGTTGGTTCCGGGGTGTGGGCGATTGGTACCCGGATCCGAAGAAATTTCCTCACGGGCTACAACCGATTGCTGACGAAGCTCATGAAAAGGGTTTGAAATTCGGCCTCTGGGTGGACTGGACACAGGCGGGTCTCGACGAAGCACCTGGAGCGTTGAACGTACGTGATCCTGAACTTCGAGGATGGCTAACTACGGATTTGCCCGCAACGTGGAAGCCGGAAGAGTTCAAAGGTCAAACCATTGACATCGGTGTTCCTAAAACGAAGGCCTGGGCTATGCAGGAGACCGATCGAATAGTGACAGATTACAAACTCGATATGCTTGAGCACGACGGCTATCTTGTAGCGCAAGGCTGTGACGCATCCGATCATCCGCATGCCGCACCAGATCCTCTGAACAAATGCACTTATCGTGACGCCGGGTTTGTATTCGTGCGGAGCTCAAATTCAACGGACGTAAGCTACCACGCAACTCGTGCCTACTACGACATTCAATCGAATCTTCGCCGCAAGCATCCGGGGCTATTGCTTGAGGTCTGCAATGATGGCGGACGAATGATCGATTTCGGTAGCGCCACTCATGGCGACTATTTTTCCGTTACCGATACCTACGACCCACTTTCGAATCGACGGGCTTTCTACGACACCAGTTTTGTGTTGCCCACAGCCATGCTCGAGACTTACGTCGAGCGCTGGCCGACTCCGAGGATTGAGAATTTTCGTTATATGTTGCGGAGCGGGATGATGGGTTGGCTTAGCATCATGATCGACACTTATTCTTGGAGCACACAGCAACACGACGCAGCAAAACAAGAACTTCAACTTTACAAGTCGGAGTTGCGCCCTCTAATTCGCGACGCGAACCTCTACCACATATCCGAGCGCCCGGACGGCATACGTTGGGATGGCATGGAATATTTTGATCCGCAAACGCGTCATGGTGTGCTGTATGCGTTTCGTGGGACGAACAAGAACGAAACCGAGCATAGATTCGTGCTGCAGGGTCTGAATCCGCGTTTGCGCTATCAGTTGCGATTCAACGATCATTCCGCTCCCGGTCAAGTTGTGGGCGGCAACGAACTTATGACAACAGGTCTCAAACTTCGGCTGCGGATTCCAAATAGTTCTGAGATTATTTTCTTAGAAGAGTTGTCTGCTCAGAGGTCGTCAACGCAAGCTGCTGCCATTGGTGGACACGCGTTGCGCCCAGTCGGGAGAACGGCGTCTCGCTAAATTGGCCGCACTACTGTCGGGTGCGAAAATCAATCCCTGCTGAAGAGCGACCGCTCCATCACCACGAAAGAGTTACTACTTTCTCGACGTATCCCGTGCCGGGCGGAAAGTGAACTTGCAGTTGAGAAGAATCCGCGGCTATCTTAGTTCCTTCGCTTCGCAGATGGATCTTCGGATCGTTCAATCGTAAGAACAGAGTTTGATCGCTGTTGGCAGGAGCGGACAATCGCAACCGCAAGGAGCGTGGAGACGTTTGCTGATCAAGAACCTTCATCTGCGAGGTAACGGCCCCGGCTTCGGGCAATCCGTGCGTAATACCCACTTCTGCTGCAGGCAGCGGGATTCGCAACTCCCCGTTCTCGACCTTCGCCCCGGCAGCCCTAGAACCCAGCTTCACTCCTTTGGCGTCGTCGCCAGTGAGACGGACTGAGAGCGTCGATCCGTTCCGCCGGAACTCGACACCAACGCGCGACTTTCCGATCGGCACACCTGAGATCTTCGCCTCGTTCCATTGCGCCGGTAGATTTGGGGTGACTATAAGTGTATTCTCGCCGGCACTCCACTCCACTCCAAACATTCCGCGCACAGTCGGCGTCACCACCATTGCCGACGACCATAATTGATGCGAGGTGCTGCGCCCAAACCATCTAAAGAACTCGCCCGAGAGTAACTCTGTGACAGCACCCAAATCCTGGGTCCAGGTAAGGTCCGCATTTTGCATCAAGTGAGCGTACCCGGACAGGCCGCGACCGTTACGATACTCGGAAAGCGAAACCCATCCCGTGAATAGCGGCCACACACTCCCTTGGTGATAGCTGATCGGGTCGTAGAAGCTCACGGAGGGACTCAAATCGCGCGTGCCCCAATCGGTCGAGAATTCCTGTGAGCCCCATCTGTCAAGCATTCCGCTGGAGCGGGAAAGATTAAAGGTTCCATCCCAAGCGGCTACGGCTGGATAGATTGTCGGGCTCGAGTCCAGGGTTCCGTCAGCGTTTTTGCTAAATGCATAGAAGTTCGCATCGGGCAGGAAATATTCTTTTTCGATTTGTTGTGCTATGTGCTTCGCGCGTTTCTCAGCTTCGTCCGCGAGTTGCGAATTGTCTGCGGCCCTGGCCATCTTGGCGAACGCTTCGCTGGCTTGCTTATCCAGAGCAGCGAGGTAGATCTCCTGATGGGGCATTTTCGGAATCCAGGATTCGACCCATCCCGATCCTTCTGTATTCTCGTAAATGCCGTCCCCATCCGAATCGTGAGAGGTCTCAAAGTTCCAGGCTTTCAGCAGGCCGCCCCAATGCGCCTGTACGAAACCGGTGTCGCCGCTGACCTGCATATAGTCGTTGGTCGCCATGAGTAAAAGCGGCGTCGCGTCCGAGGATGCGAACTCGTACGGCAGACTCTTCCAGTCAGCAAGGTCGGCGGTTTGCGCCCACTCATGAATGATCTGGCCCTCAGGACTCTGCCGGTGCAACAGAAACTCCAGCTCATCACGCGTTAACTGAAAATCGCCATAAGCATTTACCGCATAGAGAGTCCACAATGAATCGCGGCCAAAGTACCATCCAAAGCCGGGGCGGGCCGAATCGCCGGAGCTGTAAAATCCAGCCACAAGCGCAGTTTCTTTGTGAGAGGGCGTGGTCTCGACCTTTAGCTGATCGATAGAGACTTCCGCCCAGGTGAAGGCATCATCGAATTGCTTATCGGGAGTCTCTATGCTGAGATGCTCTGCAAGAAAATTCTTGTAATAGGTTTCGTTCGCTTCGTATAGCGGTTGAAAGGAGCGTCCGAGTGCAGCCAACTTTTCGGCGAACGCCGCACTGCTGGAGTCTGCAGCCGTTTCTGAGGTCGTAAGTAACAAGGGGAAAAGGCGATTCCTGTCATGAGCGGGATCGAAATGCAGCACCAACTGCAGCGGATATGTCTTTGGGCGCTCCTGGTAGGGAGGAAAAATGCCGGGCTCGGCTCCGGGCATTTCCATCTCTGCGGCATGATCGGGAAAATTTAAATGCAGGAGGTAGAATCCGCCGCCGGGCGTTTTCACCCATTCAGGAGATGGGCGGTCATCGGACAAAGCTGGCCACATGCGCTTCATCTCAGGAGTGAACTGAAATGTAAGCGTCATTGGGCGTATCGCCTCGACTTGAAAAAACGCCAGAACCCCGGTCCCGTCGGGTGCGTTATGTGGCGCGAATAGAATTTCTCGCACGGTGAAATTCGCATGCGAGAAAGTGATGGTCGTGTGATCGGGCCGAACCTCGATCACGGCTGCCTGCTCGTTCACATCGATTGGGACGGCATAGTCGTGCATCTCCGCGGTGATGCGCAGATTGCTGAAAATTTTCCACGGAAAGACCCAGCCTTCGAACGCGCCATCTTGCTGGCCGAGTATTGCCCCTCGCGGACCAACGACCGTGAACGGTTTGGCTGGAACAGCTTCGCGCACAATTTTGAGCGGCACGCTGTTTTCAAATTGAAAGTTGGGCAAGATCGGAGCGGCAGCGTTCGCTGGGTTATTTGACTGAGCAATAGCGATAACGCCGGAACACCAGAGCAGCGCCACCACAAGGCGAGCTGAATTCATTGACTCTCCTGGATGTTTGGCAAATCGGCGGACACTAGATGTGGTCGCGTGAGCAGCAGACATTGTAGGAATTGTATCTGCTGCTCTCGTCGTGAACGATGAGGAAGTTCAAACAAATCGGCGTTTGTCCAGCCGAACATACGCAGTACGATTGCAAGAGTCCGACTGAGCCCACATATTAAGCTCTTAAGTAACCCTCGTCCTCTTTAGCCATCCCGATTGGCTAAAATTCAAGCCGAAGCGAGAATTGCAAGCGTCGCATCGAGGTTCCATCTTGCGTGGGTATGATGCTGGTGATTTGACCAGCATTGCTGTTTTGGCAATCCACGCAACCGTTCGGCTGACCAAGATTCACGTGATTGAACAGGTTAAATGCGTCGGCACGGAACTGGAGCGACATCCCCTCTTTTATGGCGAAGCTCTTCGCGGCAGACAGATCTGTGTTAACCAATCCTGGTCCATATAGCGAGTCCCGATAGATGTTCCCAAAGGTTCCGGATGCCGGACGAACGTAGGGACCGAAAGAATTCGG
>JAOAPG010000425.1 GCA_025462785.1 Acidobacteriaceae bacterium | reverse complement strand
ACTATCGTGCAAGAGGCCAGCCGAAGAAGATGAGGGGAAGGTATTCAATGTGGCGACGGGCCAGAGAATCGATTTGAATGAAACGTTCAAGATGTTGAAGAAGATTACCGGCTTCAAAGGTGATGTAAAGCACTGAGAAGATCGCGCCGGAGATGTAAAGCACAGCCTGGCGGATTTGTCGCGAGCGGAAAAGCATCTCGGCTACAAGCCAAGGGTGAATTTCGAAGAAGGGCTACGGAGGACGGTGGATTGGTATCGGGAAAGCGGGCTTTAGGCTCTAGGCTTTAGGCTCTAGGCTTTAGGCTCTGGACCGCAGGCTTCGGGATTCCGGCTTCAGCACGATCTCTCTCGGGAAAAATTTGCAATTTGAAAATTAGGACCTCCTACCTGTCGATCAAACCTAGAGCCTAAAGCCTGACGCCCAAAGCCTGACTTCCTTCCAATTACCTTGGTTATCTAGGTAACTGTGTTACGAGGCAAGTAGAGTTGTGAGATGACACTCTCATCCATGGTCGTCTCCAAAGACTGGCCGGAAATCAGTGTGCTTGAGTGCATCATGGGCGGCCTGCACATCGGCGTGGATGTGGAGACAGATCCAGAGCGTGCGCGAGCCAAACTGGCCACCTCAAAGATCGATGCTCTGATTGTGGATTGCGATTTATCCGGTACATCTGCTCTCTTAAGCGGCCTGGAAAATAGTTTCTTTCGCAATACGGTTCCGCTGGTCATCATCGGAAGCGCCACTTCGAAAACAAATCTGCAGGAATGTGAGGGGACCTTCGTATTTCAGAAACCGCTCTCAGTCAACCAAGCAGTGCGAACCCTTTCGGCAGCGCGCAATACGATTCTCCAGGGAAGACTCCGTTATCATCGCCAGCCGCTAGACACTAGCGTTTCGGTCGCACTAGGACGTAAGCAGATCCAAAAAGCTCACCTCTTGAACCTTAGCCAGAGTGGTCTAAGAATGCGCACTCAGGAATCGATCCCTCAAGATAGACCGGTGCAGGTGGGCTTCGCGCTACCGGGCACGAAGCAGTCTCTAAAATTTCATGGAAGCGTTGTTTGGCAAAAACAGAGTGATGCTGGAATTCGGTTCGCGGAAATGGGAGGTACGGCCGGACGTAATCTGCAACTCTGGCTCGAACGGCAATACCTGATGAGCTGAGTCGTTACGACGCAGGACGGCGCCGGGAATCATCCGCCAGTCGAGAGTCTTCTTCCGATTGTGCGAGATCTTGCCTGACAAGCTTGTTCAGATCGTAGCTATACGGGCCGTAGGCGCGGAAGGCTTTTTCGTCGAAGAGTCGCTTGATTCCACAGTTCAAGCAGACCTGATAGGAGCAATCCTGATAGCGAACCGGCCAACTCATCTTGCGGTGCCAGCAGCCACGGAATGCCACGACGGCAGCCCCTGCGATTCCAGTAGCCATGAGACCAAAAGACCATTTCCAGCGCGACTGCTTTTTTTCTT
Organism: Acidobacteriaceae bacterium; assembly: GCA_025462785.1. GTDB lineage: Bacteria > Acidobacteriota > Terriglobia > Terriglobales > Acidobacteriaceae > JAOAPG01. The sequence continues at coordinate 3,698 of JAOAPG010000425.1, read as the reverse complement.
CACTCAATTTGAGACAACCTGTTCTGCGACTATGAATGAGCTTATCAAAGAAAAGGATGTGAATCGTATCCATTCGCGTGGAAGGAAAGATTGCTGTACGGCACAAAGCACTGTAACTTATAGGAACCATTGCCCCCCAAGTGCCGAGATGGCAACAAAAATGACCTAGGGCGATTCACAGGCTTTTCACAAAGTTTAACAATTGCGAACGCTGGGTTAGACGTTTTATTTCAGAACAAGATCTAAGCATCGGATGAGCGCGAATCCTCAAAATACGGGGCTTGGGTTGGTTGGCGCTGCGGATCTCTCGGCCCCTGCCGCGGCGCAAAGCGCGCGGCCTTCTTTCCACGGCTACGATGCTCTGCAAGCGCTGCTCGCATTTTCCTCTTTGCATGAACAGATTCGCCGAAAACGGGAGCTTGCAGCACGCGACGGTAGCGCTGAATTAGCGAGTGGCGATGTTTGGGAGCTCCAACATTTTGTTCTCGATGAAGTGTTGCAACTGGTCGCTGACCGCGCTCTTGCGATAACTGGAGCGGACGGCATCGCTATCGCGCTGGCGGAAGAAAACGCAATTGTGTGCCGCGCTTCGTCTGGAACGATTGCGCCCGATGCGGGCGTTCGGCTGGATCCGAACTCTGGTTTTTCCGGCGCGTGCTTGCGAAAAGGCGAGATCATTCGTTGCGATGATGCAGAGACCGATCATCGAGTAAACCTGCAGCACTGCCGCCGTCTGGGCGCTCGCTCCATGGTGGCGGTGCCGCTCTCGGCACGACAAAGCGTCGTGGGCCTCATCGAGGCCTTCTCTACTGAGGCCTACGGATTCAACGACAGCGATGTTCGCAGTTTAAATCTGCTCGCCGAGTTAATACTGGCCGCATTAAGACCGGAAGAAGAAGACCGGCTCGCGGAAATTTCGCAGCGGGTTGTGCCGAATGTTGTCCGAGAGGAACCTGGCGCGGCGGTCGAAGAACCAGCGATTGTCGATGATCCAATAATCATTGTCGATGAGCCCGTGATCAATGCTGCGCGAGCTGAAACTGCCGCGGCTGAAGTTGAAGCCGAGGCTCCGCCCGTTCTTGCGCAAATCCCGCTGCTTCCCTCTGGGTCAGTTGCCGACGCGATACCGAGCATTGAATCTGAAAATCTCCAGACATATGAAGATCTGAACGTCGTCACTGAACCATCACGCGAAGAAAGCGTTAGTGACTCGTCACCCGAGCACGTTGAAGCGGGAAACGCCCACCCAGGATTAAAAGTTGTTTTGGTGCTGCTGTTGATTTGCACGCTGACTGGAGGCGGGGTGTGGTGGAAGCTCCATCACAACCTTGAATCGACCGCCCCGCGGCGGCAGATGAGCACTCCACCAACGGCTTCATCGGCTCAAGGTTCCGGCGCCAGCAGTGATGACATGGATGACTCCGCGGAAGCGCCGAAATCCGGCGTGCAACCGGAAGTCACTGGCATACGTCATTGGTCCTCGGCCGATTCGAGTACGGTTGTGATCGATTTGCAAGATCAAGTGCAATATGAGGCTCATCGTCTCGCAAATCCGGAAAGAATCTATTTTGACCTGCACGACACAACGCTAGCAGCTGGGCTTTTTGGGAAGACAATCGCGGTAGATGATGCGTTCCTGGTGCGGGTGCGAGTGGCGCAGCCCAACCCCGGGATGACTCGCGTCGTACTCGAAACCAAAGCGAGTTCAGGTTACTCGGTCAGCCTTGAGCAACACCCTTACCGTCTGGTAGTTGAAATTCGCAAAGAGGGCGCAAAATCTCAATCGTCGGCAAAGGTCGACCTATTTGTACCAACAACTCCGGCTTTGGCTGCTCCTCCTGCCGCGAATCAAGGTCTAGCTGCGGTGAAAATTCCCAAGGCACCGAGTAGTCCGCAGGTCGGGGCGCTTCAAACTTCTACATCTGAGCTGAAGGCTCACACTCATGCTCCGCAATTTCGAATAGTGCTCGACGCTGGACATGGAGGCTGGGACCTCGGAACGGTGGGGCGTAAGGGGCTACTGGAGAAAGACCTCGTGCTCGATATTGTGGAACGCCTCGGCAAGCTGGTGGAGGGAAAGTTAGACGCTGAAGTCATCTACACCCGCCAGGACGATACGTATTTGCCGCTGGAGAAGCGGGCAGAAATTGCGAATGTGGCGCGTGCCAATCTCTTCCTTTCGGTGCACGCTAATTACAGCGACTATGCGTCGGCTCGCGGAGTCGAGACTTACTACACGAACACGTACTCTTCAGTAAGGGCGAGGACGCCGGAAGCAAACGCCGCTGGACTGCCGCTGCAAGACATTAGTTGGACGAACGTCGACATTCGCGAAAAGGTAAAGGAATCGCACCGTTTCGCAACCAGTGTTCAGCGAGCACTCTACGGAACGCTCGCAGCGAAGAATCCCGGCCTGCGAGATCGCGGAGTAAAAGAAGCTTCCTACGTCGTTCTGACAGGAACCTCAATGCCGGCGATTCTGGCTGAAGTCTCGTTCGTCAGCAGTCCAGAAGATGAGACCGAACTCCAAAGCGCGGCATATCGCCAGCAGATCGCAGAGGCGCTATATAAAGGGCTCGCGCGCTACGCGGAAGCGTCGCAGAAGGTAAAGATGGCGAGCACCTCGGATAAGCCCGTTAGGAAGTAAGGTTCAATTCCCAGCGGAACCTTCCAATCCTAAATCTTTGGACCTTTCAGCGCTTCTATGCAGAAGGCGATGTGCTCTTCCAAGTCCACGCCTAACTCACTCGCGCCGTTTATGATGTCCTCGCGCTTCACGCTACGGGCGAAGGCTTTGTCTTTCATCTTCTTTCGTACGGACCTCGCGTCGACTTCGGCCAGAGATTTCCCTGGCTTTACCAATGCCACTGCTGTGATGAATCCGGCTAGCTCATCGCAGGCGAATAACGCCTTTTCCATCCGGCTGTCACGGGTCACGCCGGTGTACTCTGCATGCGACATAATGGCTCGACGGATTTCCTCCGGATAGCCACGCTCTTTCAAAATCTCATTCCCCTTGTATGGATGATCTTCGGGGCTGGGATACTTGTCATAATCGAAATCGTGTAGCAGGCCCACGACCGCCCAAAGCTCTTCGTCTTCGGAAAATTGCCGCCCGTAGGCACGCATGCATGCCTCGACTGCCAGTGCATGTTTGCGCAAACTTTCTGATTGGGTGAACTCATTTAGTAAACACCACGCCGCTTCTCGATCTACCATGTTTTGTTCCTTATTTGCTGGGCTTCGCAAGAATTTGTTATTCGGTGCAGACGATTTATTTGTTAGTGTTGCTGAAATTTTACTTGACATTCACAGGGGCGGTAACGCAAATTACGCAACAGCTTAAGGAACTACGGTTTGGTTCCTGGGTTTGCCTGCTCTGGCAACTCCCAACCTTAGATGGCCACCACTCTTGCCCCGGTAGATTCGCGGGAAGTCGTCCGTTGCGACCGTTGCTTGCTAGTCCAATTCCGTACAACCAACAGCCTGTGCCGGCGCTGCAAGACCTCGCTTGATGAGGACGAACCAGAGCTCGTGGCGCCGACTCCCATGCCGCAAGTCGTCACCAGCATGGGGCATGGCCGCGGACATCTGAACCTGGCGGCCTCGATTCGGTCGATGCGTTTACGGAACGGGCTCAGTCAGCGCCAACTCGCGGGCCGGATGTCGGTGCCGCGAACTTATGTCTCGAAAATCGA
>JAOAPG010000418.1 GCA_025462785.1 Acidobacteriaceae bacterium | reverse complement strand
AGCAGCAGTGTTTGTGGATCAACATCCACCATGTGAACGCGACCGTTTACCTTCAGCGAAATGCCACCCATGATCACTCCCAAAATCAACAATTGCAGAAGCCTACGACGGATCGTAATGCACTAGTTTGCCCGTCAGAAACAGGCCCGAGGTTAATGCGCGTGTATTGCTCCGAGGCTCACCGCTCTGATTTTACTTTAGTCCATGGACCTCTTTATTGTGTTCGCAAAAAGGCCAATGCATTTCTATGCCCCGACCCAGGCCCATATGAAAAATCTCTTCACAAAGAGCCTCGTAAACCCATGAGAAGTGTTCGATGAAGGACGGATCTACGAGTGTCTCACGATTATCCCATCAAATTTTTTAGGTTCGCGAAACTTGCGTGGCCTCCCGGTGTTCCACACGGTGTAGCGATGAGTTTAGCCCCGGATTCGTGTTGTGCGCAGAACCTCTATTGACACGCGGGGAGACTCATTCAAAGGAGACCTCGCGATGCCTTCTCATACTTATGGACTCACGCTTGCTGTTTTGGCTGCTCTCTTGGCGCCAGCTTGTAACAACACCTTGAACCCGCTGTGCGGTAGTGCCAGGCCCGCGCCACTTATCGGCTCACTTTCGCCCAGCACAATGAGTTTTGCTCAGGTGCAGCAGGGCTCTGTGCTGACCGTGAAAGGCAGCCAGTTTGTTTCCTCATCTCAAGTTGTCATTAATGGGAAGGCTCTCAGCGCGACCGTTGATAGCTCTCAAGAGTTGAAGGTTATGCTTACGACGGGTGTGATCTCGGGTCCAGGCGCGGTGAAAGTCGCGGTGCTGACTCCCAGCGGCAATTCCGGAGACGTGGGTTGCACGAGTGGAGGAACAAGCAGCGTACTCGTATTAACAGTTAACTAAGATTAAGGCGTGCCTCGAGAGGGAGCACAATAGTGCCCGGCCTTGCATCTTCACTTTGACTGCTCCGGGCAGGGCAGTAAGCTATACGAAAACTGTGCGTTAAACTGGACTTATGAAGGCCCAGCGCCTGGTGATCGTATCAAACCGGCTGCCCATCACCGCTCACATTGAAGGTGATCAGGTCACGTTCTCGCAAGCTTCTGGCGGGCTTGCAACTGGACTTCGCGGCTTTCATGAGCGAATGGGTGGTATGTGGATCGGTTGGCCGGGGCTGATGCCGCGTCTCTCGAAATCACAACGTGCAGTAGTCGATCAGCAACTTACAAAATGGGGGATTGTTCCCCTCCATCTGACGCGCCAAGAGATCAGGGAGTATTACGAAGAGTTTTCTAACGGTGTTCTCTGGCCGATCTTCCACTATCTCCTTGATCGAGTCCCGACCGGGCCAACTGCCTGGGACAGCTATCGCCGGGTCAATGAGCGCTTTGCGAAATTGGTAGCGGAACGACACCAACCTGGAGACATCATCTGGGTACACGATTACCAGCTTCTACTTGTTCCGGGAATGTTGCGGCAGCTCCTGCCGCAAGCGCGCATCGGCTTCTTCCTGCACATTCCGTTTCCGGCTACCGAGGTTTTTCGTGTTCTGCCATGGAGGCGGGAAATTCTGGAGAGTTTGCTGGGCGCAGATCTTGTGGGGTTCCACACGTACTCGTACATGCAGCACTTCGCCGCTGCAATCGCGGATTTGACCGAATTAGAACCAGAGGACGGCCGCGTGTGGCTGGATGATCGCGAAGTCCGTTTCGGGGTATTCCCGATGGGCATTGACGCGCAGAAGTTCCACGACCTCGCAACTTCGCCCGCTGTTGAGGAGGAACTTCGGGCGATTCGGGCTGATGCAGGGGATCGGACGATATTGCTGGGTGTCGACCGACTCGATTACACGAAAGGCCTCCCCCGACGTGTGCTCGCGCTCGAGGCCCTCCTGCAAGCAAACCCTGAACTTCGAGATCACATCCGTCTGATTCAGGTGGCTGTGCCCTCACGAGACGAGGTACCGAGCTATCAGGAATTTCGGCGTGAGATCGAAGGATTAATCGGCCGCATCAACGGAACCTATGGAACCGTGACCTCAGTGCCGATTCACTATCTTCATCAGTCAATCTCCGCTGAACGCTTGGTGGCGCTCTATCGCGCGGCCGAGGTGATGCTTGTGACCCCGCTGCGAGACGGGATGAATCTTGTAGCGAAAGAATACGTCGCATCCCGAATCGATGACGACGGCGTTCTCGTATTAAGTGAGTTTGCGGGAGCGGGAGATGAATTACACGAAGCTGTGTTCGTGAATGCCTATGACGTCGCCGACCTAACGGCAAAGATCCGGGAAGCTTTAGCATTGCCGCCTGGCGAGCGTAGGTCTCGAATGCAAGCCATGCGGCGACGGGCCATGGGGCAGGACGTGCATCGGTGGGCGAACGATTTCATTCGCGCTTTGGAATCGGATCCCGGCGAAAAACGCCTGGCCACACCCGCAGCGGCACTCAAGGACGCCCTCGGACGTATGCGCGCAGCAAGCACCGTGGCCCTTCTATTGGATTACGATGGAACTCTGGTTCCGATCGCAGCAACGCCCGACCAGGCGATGCCAGATAAGGAACTGCTCAACTTGATTGACGCGCTCGCAAATCGTCCTCGTACTAGGGTTCA
>JAOAPG010000411.1 GCA_025462785.1 Acidobacteriaceae bacterium | reverse complement strand
GGCAGCATATTCGATGGATTTACTATTTTGTACGTCGAGGGCGTGGTGCATTTGCCCAAGCAGCCGGGTTTTTTCTTCGGAAAATAGCCCGATGATCTCGGCAAGAAACTTCTCGTCGCCCCCGCTTCGTTCAAGGGTTGCGAGGCGGTTCCACTGGGCCGGACGATGCCCGGCTTCGACTTCTTCCGGACAGGCGAACGCGAGAAGTACGTTTTCCAACTGCACGTTGAATATGGGCTTGTGAAGATAGCTGTCCATCCCGGCGTCGAGACAGCGCTCGAGTCCTGCAGTAGTGGATTGAACCGTCATCGCAATCATAGGAACGTGTTTTCGGCTGTGCTCTTCGAGCTTGCGAATCTCCGCGACCGCGGAGAAACTGCCCAATTCAGCTCTATCTACGTCGATAAAAATTAGATCAAAGGACTCTTAACGATAATGGGCTAGAATCTGGTTTCCGTCATTGGCGGTGGTCACGGCATGTCCCATTTTTCTTAAGGTTTCGAGCAGTAAACGTTGGCTCGATAAGTCGTCTTCAGCCACAAGAATGCGTAACTTGTGGAATGGTTCGCGTGCCTCAGGGATCATGATAGAAATATCGCCCGAAAAGACGGAGAACTTTAGTAAGGCCACGTAAGTGTAGGAATTCGCGAGTTCTTCACGAGCCCCGAAGGAAGGCGCGAAGAGTGCCAAAAGCGATAATTGCCGGGAAAACTTAGTCGCGATACAAGGAGTTTAAATGCGTCGTTTTGTGTTGGTTGTGTCCTGCTTTCTTTTCAATTTTCTTGCTCTTGCTCAGATTGCGAACTGCCAGGCGATTCGCCTTTCAGTAGACCTCACCGATGCTCCCCGTAATATCTATCATGCGCAATTGATTCTTCCGGTTAAGCCTGGACCCACCACTCTCGTTTATCCGAAATGGATTCCGGGAAATCATCGTCCGAGCGGACCTATTGAAAATGTCACCGGCGTGAAGATGGAAGCCGGAGGCCGGAGTTTGCCATGGGAGCGGGATTCGGTGGACATGTACGCCTTTCATGTAGATGTACCGGCAGGTGTGAACGAATTGAACGTTTCTCTCGATACGATTACCACTAACGGTGTTGCCGGATCGAGTGGCGCCGCTGCTTCCTCGCATGTTTTGGATTTGAACTGGAATCAGGTGCTGCTTTATCCGCAAGGGCTAAGTTCAGACGACGTGCAATTTGCGGCCTCAGTTAAATTGCCTGCGGGATGGAAGTTTGGCACTGCTTTAAAGGAAGAGGAAGCTTCGGGTCAGCCGTCCGCCGAAATACATTTTAAGCCGGTCTCGCTTACGACTTTGGTGGACTCACCGCTCATCGCTGGGGATCATTACCGAAAAATAGAGCTGACCAAACCGGGCGAGACTCCCGTTCACGAGATCGACATGGTCAGCGAGAGCGATGCCGGCCTAGCTATGACGCCGGAAGATCAGGCGGCCTACCGCAAACTGGTGGCCGAAACTGGAGCTTTGTTTGGGGCACGGCACTATCTTGAATATCACTTTCTATTCACTCTGAGCGATGAGGTTGGCGGCCGCGGACTCGAACATCATCAGTCGAGCGACAACGGTATTGAGGAGCGCGGGCTGATTGATCCGGATATCCGATTGTTCGAGGCGGGTCTGCTACCGCACGAGTTCACGCATTCGTGGAACGGCAAATATCGCAGACCGGTCGGGCTGGCCACACGAAATTATCAGGAACCGATGGTTGGCGATCTCCTCTGGGTCTATGAGGGATTGACGGAATATTTGGGTGACGTGCTGACAGCGCGCTCCGGATTGTGGACTCCTGAGGAATATCGCGAGGCGCTGGCGATGACGGCGGCGGCTATGGATCATCGCGTGGGACGGACTTGGCGTCCTTTGGAAGATACCGCGCGTTCGGTGCAGTTCCTGCGTCTCGGTGGACCGCAGTGGCAAAGCTGGCGTCGGGGGCTTGACTATTATCCGGAAGGGGAACTGATCTGGCTGGAAGTGGACACGCTCATCGGGCAGCAGACGCATGGGCAGAAATCTCTGAATGACTTTTGCCGTTTGTTTTATGGAGGGCAGAGTGGGCCTCCGAAGGTTGTACCCTATACGTTTGATGATCTCGTGAATACGCTGAACCAGGTTACTCCGTATGATTGGGCGGGGCTTTTGCGCGAACGCACCAATGCGGTGACCACTCATGCGCCTCTCGGCGGCATTGAAGGCGGAGGATGGCGAGTGGTGTATGACGAGCGTCCGAACTTGATGATTCATGCTTTTGAGAAATTCGGGAAGAACCTGAACGCGTTTTATTCGCTTGGGTTTCTCGTTCGAGAAAACGGCGAGCTACAGGATGTGATTCCGGGTTCTCCGGCTTACACCGCCGGGATTGGTCCGGGCATGAAGCTGGTGGCTGTCAACGGGCGGAGGTGGTCGAAGGATGTGCTGCGAGACACATTGCGGATTTCAAAGCAGAATCATCAGCCAATTGACTTGCTGATCGAGAATGCCCAGTTTTTCAAGACTTATACCGTTGCGTACCAGGATGGCGAGAAGTATCCCCATTTGGAACGAGCGAGTGGTCCAGATGTGCTGGGGGGCATCCTGAAACCGGTCTCCAAATAGCATGTTTCGTGCGAGAGGACAGGAACTGAAGTGTAACTTTCTTGGCGGTGAAGGCTGCTAGAATCGCGAGTGATGGTCCGTTTTCTTAAATTTAATTTGCTTTGCGGATTGTTGGCGGGATACGGCCTTGTCTTCGCAAACAACGCGGCCGCACAGGCTGTGGGCAATGCGAGCGGCAAGTCCGTGGCTTTGATCCGCAGAGTGTCTTTGTTGAGCGTTGGCAGCAATGTTGAAGTTGAGATTCTGGCTAGTGAACCGGTATTGCCGCAGACACAGGTTGTTACGGGTCCTGATCGGCTGGTCATCGATTTTCCTAACTCACAGCCTAGCGCCGAACTGCGTGGACTCAATGTCAATCGCGGAGAAGTGAAGAATGTTCGCGTAGGGCTTTTTGCGGCGAATCCTCCAGTCACTCGCGTTGTTCTCGACTTGACGTCGGCCGCGAGTTATCACGTCTTCCCTTCGGGCAAGAGTGTGATCGTCAAATTCGACGCGCCATCTGTCGCCGGATCCGGCACGCCACATTTGCGAATGGCGTCGTCAAGATCTTCTGCTCCCATCGTGATTTCGGAAGATGATATGCCCCCGACGCTTCCCATGCGCCCGAAAGCGCGTGTGGAAGTGCACTTCAATCACGGGATGCTGAGCATTCATGTCGAGAGGGGCACGCTTGCGGAAGTGCTCAATGAAGTGCACAGGCAAACGGGTGCAGATATTCCGATCCCGCCGGGAGCCCAGCAGGAAGCGATCGTCGCCGACATTGGTCCGGCACCCGCGCGCGATGCCATGGCGGCATTGCTCAATGGATCGCACTTCAACTTCGTTATCGTAGGATCGGACCACGATCCGAATGAGCTGCACAGCGTTGCGCTGACTTCGAAGCAGGGCGAAGCTTCGAAAGCGGCTGACAGTGGTTTTACGCAAGAATACTCGGCGACAAACCAACCGCCTCCGGAACCAGTGCAAGGAGGACCCGTGACGCAACCTACGCCGGACGATCCGACCGATGATACACCGCCACCCATGCCGGAGCCGGAAGGGCCACCACCACCGCAGTAGTAGTAGTTATAGAGCACCTGTTCCTACACGCAACGACGAGGTGAAGGGAACAATGTAGCGCTGTATTCGAGCAACAATCCAATAACCTATTGGGAAATCAGGTGAACGGGAACCGGGGAAATGCCGTCTCCGATTACAGGAGGGGCTGCAGCGCTGGTGCCGCAGCCCGACATGTTTACAATGACAACATTTATAGTCGCTGGCGTTGCAATGCGAACAATAAACGCCTGAATGAACCCGATAATATTGACATTACTATTTGGAGTCCAACCGGTAGCCTGATCCGACACTGGAATTGTTACCAAAGAATCGCTGGTTGAAACTTGAGCCCCTGCCGCAACGGAGCCGCTCTCGACAAGTGGGTTGTTGTCTCCGGTTATGAACTGCATTGGTTGAGGAATTGGGGTTGCGAAAGGAGGCGGGTTCCCCGCCAATGTGATTGTGTCGTTGTCAGGATCATGGATCAGACATTGCGTCGCAGCGCGAGTTTTGGCGCGATATCCAGGACCACAAGCGCCAGGATCAATCTGGGCGTTCGGCAGTGATGCAGCTACTCCGCATGTAATCGGCTGAGGGCTGCAGGCAGCAATGTTTTGCTCATATGCGCAGCTGCCCAGTCCGCAACTTGCAGGCAATGAAGTTGCAGGCGGGGCGATAAAGTCACCGAAATAATAGGTAGCTTGTGTGTAACCGGTTGGTGCTGGTGGCGATGGCGGCGTTCCGGTGCATCCTGTTCCTGCACATGCAGGCACCATGGTCATGCTTTTTCCGACCATTCCGGTTGAATGGATAGCTCCAGACGGATCAAAGAAGGGCTGACCGGAATTGGTTGGATCCATGTTCGGTAGAATCCATGGTTTTACACACTTCGGGGCAATCGGTACTTGCAACCCGCCATTACTGACATTGCTTGATGTGGATGGATTGAATGCTTCCGCGACAGAAGTGCTACCCACTGAGGCGATGTGATAGCCCGCTGCGCGCGCGAAGAAAGTTGGTAGATCGGTCCGCTGGACGGTTACAGCGACCTGCGGAGCAACTACGAAACTTGGTTGCGCTAAGTTCGGGAACGATACCGTCGGGGTTGTTATAAGTTGTCCGCCGATCTTGTTTTGGGTGGCTACAGTCGTTGCGATCTGAGTTGCGAGAGCTTTCGCAGCTGTCTGCAAGTTAGCGTTAGTCGGATCAGACGTCATCCCAGAATTGGCCAGCGTTTTTGCACCTGCCATCGCAGCTGCAGCGGCGGCATGGTTGGCCTCACTGCGCGCCGTATAGAGTGCCACGACGTCAATCGCAATGGCCGCTAGAGCCATGATCATGAAAACCATGGTGACGGCAACCAAAATGATGGTCACCCCGCGTTCTCCCCGGCGTCTCCGGCTTAGGCTTAGGTTCCTCATGACTGATTCTGGGCAATAGCATCAGCGGTAATTTGGGTGGTGGGCGCATAATTAGCCCCTGGAGCAACCAGACCAATCACTCTGTCGAACTCCCAATGATAGGGATAGCTCACTGAAACGTGGCTACTTGCGACGTTTTCCGTGCCTGATACGAAAACATGACCGCGGTCAACAGTAATAATGAGACTATCGGAGGTGACGTTGCCACAGCCATTAATAGTGTACGTCCATTTCAGGCCTGTTTGCGCTGGAGCGCTGCCAGGCACGCAACTCCCCTGATTAGCCTTCGCGAGGACTTTTTCGTTCGCGAGGTAGTTGAAAACCGCATCACGGACGGCTGCAACTGAGTCCGGGTTGGGGTTACCCAAATCGCGGGTGGATTGGTTGGCAGCTAGCGCGGAGCCCTGCTGAGCCGCGCTCATAACTTTTTGCTTCAAAGTGAATGCGCCGCTAAAATCAAAAATTCCAACCGCGAGTACGACTAATAGCGGGGCAGAAATCGCAAACTCTGCGATCTGAGATCCTTTGTCACCGACTGGCACCGATGAGAGAGGGGCGATCTGACATCCCATTCTGCGGATTAGCGACAGAAACCGCATCAGTATTGCACTTCGCTTTGCCCCTCTGCGGAAATAATAACTGACCGGAGGGTGAATGTAGGATAGGAGGGGAACGGGAAATAGGAGCCGAATGGGTATTGAAAGCTTACTGCAGTTCCGCACTGAGCTGGCTGCGTCAGCGGACTGCCGGGACTTGGATTTAGCAAAACAAATCTGCACACCGTGATGTTGTTGGGTGCCGATGAACAATTTACCGGGGGCGCAGGGGCTGGGCACGACTGCAATGTAGGTGATTGGAGGGAGGGTGGAAGGTAACTTTGAATGGGGCCTGGGTCTATGTGGGAGTTCCGCAGTACTCCCGTAACCACGGCGGCAACCGCCGCGTCGGCGGGCAAGTTCGTACCATTCCAGCCAATGCCGCTAGGCGCGGCACAGGTGGCACAGCTCGGACGCGCAGCAAAGACAGCGCCTTGCCTGGCGGCGGTGGTAATTGTGGAATAGATGTTGAATGCACGAGCGAACCAGATAATTGCAAAGAGTAGTAGGAACAGCAAAGGTAATACAACAGCAGCTTCGGCGATTTCCGCGCCAGCAGTTTCTCCCAACAGCATTTTCAATCGGCACGCTGTTATTTTTCTGAGCTTAGTCAAGGTTCGATTCATTATTGCCTGAGCTGCCCTGTACAGCCCTACCCATTTTCTCTGATCCTTACACCGCTCCCCATGCATGTCTCGCTGTGTACAGAATCACTGCCGCTGCCACTGCTACTCCAAAAGGAACCTTTACCGCCTGGGGATTATCCAGCGTTAGTTCTTCCCCCGGCAGGTGCAGGGTCAACATCGACGCCAGCATATGGCCGAGGTTGCGCGCTGTTTGCCTCAGTCGCTTCTTCCATACGATCATTGCTAGAGCCATCAACCCGTTGATCAAAATTGTGACAAAAAGGATTGTCAGCAAGTGATGCGATCCCAGACAGGCTCCGATTGCACCAACCAGCTTCCAGTCGCCTGCGCCCAGACTTCTTATCACTACGAAGGGTAGCAGCAGGGCGAGTCCCAGACCAGCCCCTAACAATGATTCTTTGGCTCCTGACCTTCCGCTGGCCAGCGAATTTGCGGCGATCCCCAATACCAATCCAGATACGGTCAGCCAGTTTGGAATTCTGCGCGAGTGCCAATCGGTTACGCCTGCAATCGCAGCGATTACCGTCGCTAGGATCCATGGTGCCTCTTTTAGCACGAGTGACTTTTTCGGTAATCAGCAGTTGGTTGAATATGAAAGAAAAATGTCATGCCAGTATTTTCGCGAACTGCGCGCTACTGTCCTCTCCTAGCGGCAAATCGGACCGGAGCGGATTGTGGGCGAATTTTCACATAGCAGGGAAGACAAGTCAATGAGGCACGCTTCGGGCTGCAGGCTTCCGGCTCTAGGCTCTGGGCTTTAGGATTTGAGGCGCGATCCTGGCCGGAGCAGAGCAAAAGGGCGGGGGCATCGATAAAGCGATATCTCGACCCAAAATAAAAGGCCCGATTGCTCGGGCCTTATTTAATAAGCAATTTTCAGCTAGCGCGTGAGCGAGCTTGGCGAGGAACGCTCCGCTACTATTTTCTTGGCATTTTCCGCCAGCTTTTGGGCCTGGGGAAGAAGCTCGAGCGCTTTGGTCACTTCGGGATCGCCTTCCGCTTTTACCTGAAGGCCCTTTTCTTGGCCGAATGCGTCCACGAAAATCTCGCTCTTAATGCTGTTTCGGATCCAGTCGTTGTTCTGGACTAGTTCGGCTTCGGTGTAAGGAGTCTTGTCTTCGGCGAGTGATTTACGGAATTCCTGCATCACCGCGTCATCCACTTCAAACTTCTCGGTTGGATGATGGGTAACGACATAATGCTTGGCGAAGTTAAAGAATGCGTAGTGCTGGAGCAACGTGTCCTGGAACTTGTTGTCCTTTGGGGCATCGATCTTCACGTCGGGCTTGATTCCGCCGCCGCCGTACACAGTGCGTCCGCTGTCGGTGAGTTTAACTTCCCGGTTCGATATATCGTTGTCGTTCGGACGGTCGAAGTAATAGTCATAAAGCGAGACGTTGGAATAGTCGCGCTGAATCAGACGTCCGCTCGGCGTGTAGTAATGCGCCGTGGTCAGTGCAAGGCCGGTATTCTCAGACAACGGATAAACTGTCTGGACTAAGCCTTTGCCGAAGGTGGTTTCGCCTACGATGAGGCCGCGGTCGTGATCCTGAATAGCTCCAGCCACGATTTCAGCGGCTGACGCTGTGCCACGATTCACGAGCACAACTAACGGATAATCCTTACCGGCATTTCCGTGCGCTGCAGTGTAGCGCTTCTCCGGGGACGAACGGCCGTGATGCGAGACGATGAGCTGTCCCTTGTGCAGGAACTTGTCGGCAACGCCGACGCCTTCATTCAACAGGCCACCGGGATTCTGGCGCAGATCGAGGATCAATCCCTTCAGATCTCCCATTTCATCGAGCGCGTCGGCGACTTCGTGTTCGGTAGTCTCGTTGAATCCAGAGACATGCATGTAGCCGATGCCGGGCTTGATCATGAAGTGCAGATCAACGCTGTAGCGGGGAATTTCGTCGCGAACCACCGCGAAATCGAGAGGCTTATCCGCTCCCTCGCGCAACATGGTGATGTGAACCGTCGTGCCCTTTGGTCCCTTTAACAGGTCGGCTACATCGCTAGTTGTCATGTTGTCGGTGGGCTTGCCATCGATGGCCATGATGATGTCGCCGGGATGAATGCCAGCTTTGTAAGCAGGCGTGCCGGCAAACGGAGCGATAACGATCACTTTGTTGTTGCGCGGACCGACGGTCATTCCCACGCCGTAGTATTTCCCGCGCTGATCTTCGCGCAGCAGGGAATAAGCCTTGGGATCGAAGAAATTGGAGTGCGGATCGAGCACATGCAGCATGCCCGGGATCGCTCCGTTATAAATGGCCTTATCGGGGTTCACCGGCTCGGCATAGTTCTGCTCGATGACGTTGTACACGTCGGCGAACTGCTTAAGGCTATCGCGAACGTCGGAGTCACTGCCCGAAGTTGCGTCGGGATTCTTCTGGGCGAAGAGAATGCCGAGTAATCCGCAAACCGCGAGAAACAATATGACAAAAAAGAGGGAACGACGAGAACTACGGGCCTTCTTCGATTTTCCTTCGCCTTGGGCATAACCACCGTCCCAAAGACCGCTCGAGAGCGTAGTATAGCATGCCTTCCAGCTGTTAATAAGAACGTTTGGCGCGCTAAATAGCTACCAAAATAGCTATCAGGCTCAAGTAGATAGGATTCCTAAGAGCATGCAATAGATGCAGAGGAAAATCAGGAATTCT